>JANRJF010000021.1:0-16003 GCA_033764095.1 Deltaproteobacteria bacterium
CCCATCCCAACCTTCCCCCGCTGCGCGGGGGAAGGGGTCTGATTGGCTGCTCGGCTCCAGCACCTACCCCGCGCGGCGGGAGTATCTTCCGGCTCCTTCCCCCGCGCAGCGGGGGAAGGTTGGGATGGGGGCCCCGACGACCCGTCAGCGCGTCGCGTAGCGCCGCACCGCCGCCAGCAGAGCCAGCACCAGCAGCGGCATCACGCCACCGCCGGCGCTGCCGCCGCCGCCGATGTTGGCGCAGCCCTCGCCTTGCACCTGGAAGTAGCCGGGGGTGTTTGTCGGCCCCGGCGACGCCGTCTTGGTGATGGTGCCGGTGGGGGTCACCGTCGAAGTGTTGGTCGGCGTCCCGGTCTCGGTCGCCGTGCCGGTTGCCGTCGGGGTCTCGGTCGGCGTCTGCGTCGCGGTCGCGGTCTGCGTCCCGGTGGCGGTGATGGTGCCGGTCTGGGTCACCGTCGGGGTCGGGCCGGGCTCGCTGCTGAGGAAGATCGACAGGCCGCCGTCCTGGCCGCTGATCACCACGTCGCTCAGCCGGTCGTCGTCGAGATCGGCGAGCAGCAGCCCGTTCGGCGTGCGCCCCGGGGTCGCGTACGAGGGACCGACCACCAGGGTGCCGGAGCCGTCGCCGATGAAGAACAGCGCGCGCGCCGCCGACTGGTCGGCGACCACCGCGTCGAGGTCGCCGTCGCCGTCGAGATCGCCGACGCCGAGCCCGACCGGACTGGTGCCGGCGCTGAGGTTGGCCGAGCGGTTGAAGCTGAGCGGAGTGCCGCCCTGATTGAGATAGACCTGCAGCGTCCCGACCGTGCCCGCACCGTTGACGGTGATGAAGGCGAGATCGGGCAGCGTGCTGCCGCCGAAGTTGCCGACCTGCATGTCGACCGGGAAGACGTCGCTGCCGAGGCTGAACGAGCCGTTCTCGGCGAAGTTGCCGCTCGCGTCCTGCAGGAAGATGCGCACCCGCCCGATGCGGTCGACGGTGGCGATGTCGAGCCGCGAGTCGCCGTTGAAGTTGCCGAGGCGGACGGCGGCGACCTCGTCGTCGCCGAGCGTCAGGGTCTTCTGTACGGCATACACCTGGCGCGTCTCGGTGCCGACCGTCTCGGTGGTCTGCATCAGGATCTTCACCGTGGTGGCGTCACCCACCACCAGGTCGGGAGAGGCGTCGCCGACGATCTGCCCGACCGCGACGGTGGTCGGTTGGTCGAGCGGCCCGGAGCTGACCCCGGCGACGAATCCGCCGCTGCCGTCGTTGTTGAGCCGCGTCGCGAGGCGCGAGCTGCCGACGGTGGTGAGGGCGAGGTCGGGGAAGGTGCCGCTGGTGATGAGGGCCAGCGCCGAGGCGGTGGCGTTGGCGGTGTTGAGCGCCGCGTCGAGCGGACGAGCGGTGACGCCTTCGGTGCACGAGCCGCGCGCGAAGTCAGCGGCGTTGGTCAGCTCGACGACGACGCGCGGCGGGTCGAGCAGGACGAGATCCTGGCTGCGATCGCCGTTCACGTCGCCGGCGGCGCCGACCCGCATGCCGCTGCTGGTGGCGAGCGCGCTGCTGTTGATGGCGCAGTGGCTGTAGTCCGGCAGCGGCTGCGCCTCGGCGCGCACGGCGCCCAACACCAGCAGCAGCGCCAGCGCCGCGTGCCTGGCGCGCCACCGCAACAGCAGCAGGGCCGCGCCGAGCGCCAGCCCCTGCCAGGGCAGCTGCGAGCCGCCGTCACCGTCCACCGAGCAGCCGTTGCCGCTGAGGATGAAGTTGCCCTCCTTGGTCGCGGTCGCGGTCGCGGTGCGGGTCGCCGTGCCGGTCCGCGACGGCGTCAGGGTGAAGGTCTCGGTCCCGGTGGCGCTCGGCGTCTGGGTGATGGTGACGGTGGGCGATGGGCTGGGCGTGAAGGTCGGGGTGTCGTCGGGTGTCAGGGTGATGGTCGGCGTGCTGGTCGGCGTCGGCGTGGCCGGCGTGACGCTGCTCAGCACCACGCTCAGCGTGCCGTTGCCGTTCGCCGTGACGACGTCCTGCTGGCTGTCGCGGTCGATGGTACCGACCGCGATCGCGCGCGGCTCGGCGCCGAGCCCGAACGGATCGAGCGCCGGCGAGGTGAAGCCGCCGGCACCGTCGCCGTAGGCGAACTGCAGCGCGCCCTCGCCGTTGCCGGCGACGACGTCGAAGCGGCTGTCGGCCGGGTTGAACCAGCCCATGCCGGCGCCGACCGGCGCGCCACCGACGCCGAAGCTGCCGCTGCCACGCGTGAAGGTGCCATTGTTGAACAGCCACAGCTCGCCGCTGTCGGTGCCGCCGCCGCGGGTGAGGAAGACGTCGGCCAGCTGGTCGCTGTTGAAGAAGCCACTGCTCAGTCCGGCGATCGCCGTGCCGGCGGCGAACGAGCGCGACTGGAAGACGGCGTTGTTGCTGCCGTCGACCTGCGTCTGCGTGAGCAGGAACGCCTGCGTGCCGAGGCCGGCCACCAGGTCGATGGCGCCGTCGCGGTTGAAGTCGCCCGCCACCAGCGTCGTCGCGTTGCCGGGGATGTCGCGGTTGACCAGCCGGTAGCCGCCGCCGGCGACGCCATACAGAATGGAGATGAACGCGCTGCCGCCGTTGGCGATCGCCAGGTCGGGCAGGCCGTCCTTGTTGAGGTCGAGCGCGGCGCGCGCGCTCGGATTGGAAGGATCGTTCGGATAGTCGGCGACGATCGCCTGCGGCGAGTTGCCGACGGCGATCGGGGTGCCGGCGGTGAACGTCCCGTCGCTGTTGGCGAGGATGACCACCGCATTGCCGGCGGCCACCGCGATGTCGACGTCGCGGTCGAGGTCGAAGTCGGCCGCCGCCAACGCGCCCGGACGACCCGGCACGCTGACCGCCGATGCGCTGACCGTCAGGGACGGAGCGCCGAAGGCGTTCGCGCAGGTGCGCATCTGCTCGCTCAGCGCCGAGGTGTTGGAGATCACCTTGACGCTGTTGGAGTTGGTGTCGGAGACGGCGAAGTCGGTGAAGCGATCGCCGTCGAAGTTGCCGGTGACGATCGACGCGAAGGAGCCGCCGCCGATGGTGAGGTCGCAGCGGCTGTAGCTGACCGTCGGAATTGGCGTCGGCGTGTTGGTCGCCGTGGCGGTCGCGGTGGGCACGGTCGGCGTCGGCGTACTGGTCGGCGGCGGCGGGCCGGTCGACGTCACCGTCGGCGTGCCGGTCCTGCCCGGCGCGGTCGGCGTGTTGCGCGGCGAGTTGGCCGTATTGAGCATCACCTGGATCTCGTTCGCCTCGTCGTCGTTGACCACCAGCAGGATGATCTCCGGCAGGCTGTCACCACCCAGGTTGGCCACTTCCACCATCGCAGCCGCGGTGACACTGACGCCCGGTGCCGGAGTAAGGAGCGAGAGGTCGAACTCAGCTTCGCCATTGCCAATGCCGATGCTGACGAAGTTGGTGTCGTCGGATTGGTTCTGCGTGAGCACGAAGTCTTGGATCGAGTCACCGTCGAAGTCCGCCACGCGCAGATCGGTTGCGCGATTGTTATTCGTCGCGTTTGTATTGGTGACTTGGTTGCGGCGGCGCGGTCGCATCAGTCGCACGCAATTGTCGCCGAAATTGGTCGATGTGACGAAGGCAAGGTCTTTGATTGCATCGCCGTTGAAGTCCGCTGTCGTCGCGGCGACCGGATCGTCACAGATGTCGTCGAGCCGCCCCTGAATGCCGCCGTCCTCAATGAAGGAGCCGCGGCCGTTTCCATAGAGAAACTTTATGCCGCGCTCTGAAACGTTGAGGATGGCGACGTCGATGAAGCTGTCGCCGTCGAAGTCGCCACCGAGGATGCGCGTCGTCTCGCCATCGGCGTCGAAGCTCGCGGTCGCGCACGGCGTATAGGTACCGTCGGTGCTGCACAGGAAGGCGACGGTGCCGAACGAATCAATCACCGCGATGTCTTGGGGGCCGGTGCGATCGAAGTCGGCGACGACCAGGCCGACCGAGTCGAGCAGATCGAGCTCGTCATAGAGCTGCCCGCCCTCGAAGTTTCGCTCGCCGTCGATACCGAGCAGGACCTGGATCTCGCCGCCATCACCGGAGAGCACGATGTCGGGAATGCCGTCGGCGTCGGTGCTGCCGTCGTCGAAGTTCGACGCCACGTCCTGGACCACCACGGCGACCGGAGCGACCTCCGTTTCCACGAAGGTCGGGTCGGAGAACTGGCCGTTGCCCTCGCCCCAGTAGACGGCGACGCGGTCTTGGTCCGCCTCGGCCACCACCAGGTCGAGCTGGCCGTCGCGATCGAGGTCGCCCAACGTGAAGGCCTGCAGCGTCGGCTCGGATCCCGCGTTGACCTCGATCGGCGGTAGCGGGTCGAACTGAAAACTGCCGCCGAACGGTGTCGGCGACTGCGCCGCCGCGGCCTGGACCAGCACCAGCAGCAACGCCAGCGGCGTCGCGGCGCGCGGGACGCGCCGGGTGAACAGCGGGAGGCGTTGGTCGAAGCGGCTCTGGCTCGGCATCAGATATGAGTCTCTTGCGGTGGGGGCACGGGCCAAGGACGGCGGCACCGGCGGGAATATTCAGCGTTGACCCGCCATTGCAGCGGATCCTCCCACCGCCACCGCCTCAGCCAGGACAGTGACGCGTTGGCCCAATGTCCCGGCGCCCCTTTTGTTTGTCAAATCAGCGTTCGGCTCCGCACACATTTAGATGATGGCCGGCGCCACCGTCGAGCGCGCCGCGCCGGCAGCAATCGGCACGATGATCGCCCGTGCTGCTGCCGCCCATCGGGCCGATCCGTGTGCAGCTGAACACACGAGCCTACAACGAGCAGCCGTTCAGCGCGCTGCCGACGGCGGCGACCAGCTCGTCGACGCTGACGCCGTCCTGGCCGTTCCGCTCCAGCGCCAGGCAGTCGCGCGGATCGGTCTCGCCGAGCAGGATGTTCACGCCGCGCAGCAACTCGTCGATGCTGACCTGGTTGTTGACGTTGCAGTCGCCCGGACAGAGCGGGCCACTGACGTTGAGCAGCACGATCACCTGCGAGCCGTCGCGGCTCAGCACCACCAGGTCCGGGCGGCCGTCGCGATCGAGGTCGGGGCTCTCGATCGCGCCCACCGCCGGCACGCGGTTGCTGCCGATCGGTGTGAACGGATCCTCGAAGCCGGAATCGCCGTCGCCGACGTTGATGGTCAGGCCGCCGTCGTCGTAGCCGACGATCACGTCGAGGCCCTCGACGCCGTCGAAGTCGGCGGCGGCAACCGCCGACGCCTGGAAGTCGACGACGAAGGCGCGGGTGCGCAGGCGCCGGTCGGCGCGCCCGAGCAGCGTGACGCCGAAGAGCTCGAAGTTGTCGGCGCTGTTCACCACCACCAGGTCGTCGGTGGCGTCGGCATCGACGTGCGCCACGGTCATGTCCACCGCCCGCCCGCTGGTGGCTTCGCCCTCGACCGAGACGCCGTTGCCGATGGTGAAGCCGCCCAGGCCGTCGCCGAAGAACGGCACGACGCGCTGCGTCTCGCTGCCGAGGGTGGCGAGGTCGGTGTGGCCGTCGGCGTCGAGGTCGAGCGCGGCGAGCTCGAGCAGTTCCTCGTCGCCGACCTCGATCGGCTCGACGCCGCCGCACGGCGCCAGCGTGCCGGCGTCGTTGCACAGCGGCAGGATGTACGCGTCGTCCATCAGCGCCACGTCGGTGCCGGGCGCATCGTCGAATTGCCCGCTCACCAGGCTGCGCACCTCGAGCAGGTCGGTCTCCACCACCTGCGCCGGGTCGAAGACGAAATCGCTGGAGCCGGCGAGCACGATGAGCACGCCGAGGTCGTCGCCGACCAGGATGTCGGGCTTGCCGTCGGGACCGGGGCTCTCGCTGTCGAACGGCGCCGCGACATCGGCCACCGCGACCGACAGCGGCGTGCCGTCGATCTCGACGGTCTCTTCCAGCTCGAAGCCTCCGCCGGTCAGCCCGCGGTAGACCACGATGCTGTCGAGATCGGGCGCGATCGCCACCAGGTCGAGTCGCTGGTCGCCGTCGAGGTCGGCGAGCGCCATGGCATTGCGGCCAGCGTCCGGTCCGACCGCGACCGGCAGCGGATCGAGGCGCAGGAAGCGCGTGTTGAGGATCTGGCCGCGCGCCGGCGCGGCGGCGGCGGCGAGCAGAGCGGGGAGCAGCGCGGCGGTGAGCCGCAGGGCGGAGAAGCGGATGAGCGTGGGCATCGGTTCTGGCCTCCGGTTAGCGGCGCGTGCCTATCATCGCGCGGGCCGCAGTGCCATGTCGGCGGCCGCCACGCGCGGGGCGCGGCAGCCCTCCAGCGCGGCACGCACGGCGACGATCAACTCGTCGATGGTCACGCCGGCGCGCTCGTCGCGATCGAGCGCTCGGCAGTCGCGCACCGCGCCGACGCCGAGCACCAGGTTGATGCCGCGGGTCAGCTCGTCGATGGTCACCGCGTCGTCGCCGTTGCAGTCGCCGGCGCAGCTGTTGCGGTTGAGCAACACGGTGAGCTGCTGCCCGGACGCGTCGAGGGCGACCAGGTCCGGCCAGGTGTCGCCGTCCAGCTCGCCGGCGGCGAGCAGGCCGACCGAGCCGAGCTGCGCGCCGAGCACGATGCGCAGCAGGACCTCGCCCGGGCCGGCACCGCCGTTGAGGTTGATAGACAGCGCGCCGTCGGTCGAGCCGCCGATCACGTCGACGAAGCCGCGCGGCGCGTCGAAGTCGCCGACCGCCATCGCCGTGGTATCGTATTCGAGTGGGAACCCGTGCGCCCGCAGATGCCGATCGGCGCTGCCGTACAGCGCCGTCCCAAGCAGGAAGCCGAACTCGTCGCGGTTGGCGACCAGCAGATCGTCGCGCCCATCCGCATCGACGCGCGCGACGGCGAGATCGACGGCCCCCTCGCTGTAGTCGAGCGCGGCCGACACCGGCTCACCTACCGCAAATGTTCCGTCGCCGTTGCCGAACAGCGGCACGACGCGCTTCTCGATGCCGCTCAGCACCGCCACATCGACGCGGCCGTCGCCGTCGAAATCGCCGCTGGCGATCTCGATCAGGTCGCCGATCCCGGGCGCGATCGCCTCGCCGCACGGCGCCAGGCGCCCGGCGGTGTTGCACAGGATCCAGACGTGGCTCTGGTCGATGATCGCGACGTCGAGCCCGGGGGTGCGATCGAACGCGCCGGTGGCGATGCCGCGGACGGCGGCGGAGACGTCCAGCACCTGCGCGGTGAGCGCAAAGTCGCCGCCGCCGCGGCCCGGCTGCACGGTCAGCGCGCCGCTGCCGTCGCCGATCAGCAGATCGGGGATGCCGTCCGGGGACCGACCGAGCTCCGGCCGCACCGGCGCGCTGACGTCGGCGAGCGCGATGGCGGTCGGTGCACCGAAGGCGATCGACACCGCACTGCGATAGCCGAGCCCCCCGTCGCCCTCATTTATATAGAGGCGGACCTCGCCGGCGTTGCCGTTGGGGGCGATCGCCGCCAGGTCGGCGAGCCCATCGGCGTCGAGGTCGGCGACCAGCAGCGCCTGCCGCCCCGCCGCCTGACCGACCGCCACCGCGAGCGGGGGCAGACCGCGAAACCGCGTCGCCGGCAGCGGCGCCGCCGCGCCGCGCTCGACGCCGACCGCCGCCGACAGCAGCAGCGCGACCGCGCTCGCGGCACGCCAGCGCATCAGGGTCCCCCGCCTCCCCATGCCGGCCTCTTATCCGCGGCGCGCATCAGTTGCGAGCCGTGCAGACGAGCGATTCGGCCCCCCAGGTGCGCGCCGCCGGGCTCCCCGTGTGTCAGGGGAGTCGGGGAAACGTCCACTTGTCCCACCCCGCCTCACAGTTTCCCCGACCCCCCTGGCACCCGGGGAGGTCGGCGCGCCGTCGCGGCGCGGCGGCTCAGCGCCGCGGCGCCGCCTGGCGCAGCTCGCCCTCGATGCCGGCCAACGTCTGATCCACCTCCGCCTCGGCGGCGCGGCGCGTCTCGATCACCCGCACCGCGTACATCACCGTCGAGTGGTCGCGGCCGCCGAACTTCTCGGCGATGGTCGGGAAGGACGCTTCGGCGACGGTGCGGCTCAGGTACATCGCCAGCTGGCGCGGATACGACACCTCGCGCTCGCGCCGGTGCGAGATCAGGTCGGCGACGCTGACCCCGAAGCGACTGCTGATCATCGCCTGGATCGCCTCGACCGAGACGTGCGTGCGCGTGCGCGCGTACGGGCCGAGCGCCGCGGTGGCGATCTCCAGCGTGATCTCCGTGCCGCGCACCGTCGCCATCGCGGCCACCCGGTTCAACGTGCCCTCCAGCTCGCGCACGCTGGTGCCGCTGCGCTGCACCAGCAGATCCGCCACCTCGTCGCTCAGCTCGACCTGTTGCGAGGCCGCCTTGGCGCGCAGGATGGCGAGCCGCATCTCGCGCGTCGGCGGGTGCACGTCGGCGATCAGCCCGCCCTCGAAGCGGCTGCGCAGGCGCTGCTCCAGGCCGGCGATCTGCGCCGGCGCCTTGTCGGAGGTCAGCACGATCTGCTTGTCGGCGCCGTACAGCGCGTTGAAGGTGTGGAAGAACTCCTCCTGCGTGCGCTCCTTGCCGGCGAGGAACTGGATGTCGTCGAGGATCAGCATGTCGACCTGGCGGAAGCGTTCGCGGAAGCTGTTCATCTGATCCTGTTTCAACGAGGTGATCAGCGCGTTCATGAACGACTCGGCCGACAGGCAGGCGACCTGGAAGCGGGCGCGACGCCGCAACACCTCGTGCGCGATCGCGGTGACCAGGTGCGTCTTGCCGAGCCCGACGCCGCCGTGCAGGAAGACCGGGTTGAAGCGCGTGCCCGGCGCCTGGCTGACCGCCTGCGCCGCCTGGAACGCCACTTCGTTCGCCGCGCCGACGACGAAGTTGTCGAACGTGTAGTGCGCCACCAGCCGACCGATCTTCGGCTGGCGCGGCGGACGCGCGCCATTGCCGTTCGACGCGCTCGGCGCGCCGGTGCCGGCGCCGGCGCTCGCGCTCGCGTCGCGCGCCGCCGGCGCGGTGAGCGCCGCCACCGCCGGCGACACGGCGCGCGGCGTACCGTCCGGCGCGACCACGACGCGCACCGCGCACGGCGTGCCGGCGAGCTCGGTCAGCGTGTCACGTATCGTCGGCAGGAAGTGACGCGTCACCCACGACTGGAAAAATCGACTCGGCACCTCGAGCTGGATGTCGCGCGCGTCGCCCTGACAGCGAATCGGCTCGATCCATGCGGCGAAGTTCCGTTCCCCCATGTGTTGTCGCAACACCGGCAATGCCGCCGACCAGAGTGCCTCCATGCGCGCCCACCCCTCATGACCGTTGGCGACTCGTTTCGCCGGTCGGGCTCGCGACGACTTTCCACACCTGGGGACAACTCAGTAACCCACCGCCACCACGCCACTTCTCCCCACACTCCACAGCCACATGCACAGTCGCCGACGTCTCCTCCGCCGCGCCCCCCTCGATCGGAGAGCGATGCGTGGACCCGAACAGCATCATTCTGAAACGAAAAAGTTGTGAGAACCGAAACGGAAGAGGCGCCGGTTCTATTCCCGGCAGTCATTCCTGTCAAGAAATTTTCCGCAGCGATGCGCGCGCGAGAGTCATCGCATGCACTCGCTCATCGCTCATCGCTCGTCGCTCATCGCTCGTCTTTGATCGAGCGAACGACGAAGCACGACGAACGACGCGTGGCGATCAGCTCGGTCGCTCGAGTTGGATCGCGTAGCTCAACATCTGCGCCGTCGGTGCGCCGCGGAAGGTGCGGCCGTTGAAGTACAACGTCGGCGTCGATTCGATCTTGAGCTGGGTGCCGGCGGCGATGTCGCGTTGCACGGCGGCGCGCGCCGCATCGCTCTCCAGGCAGGCGGTGAACTGGGCGCGGTCGAGTCCGACGCGCTCGGCGTAGGCGAACAGGCTGTCGCGATCGAACACCGGCTGATGTTCGAAGAGTTGATCGTGGTACTCCCAGAACTTCTGTTGCTGGCCGGCGCACTCCGCCGCGACGGCGGCGAGGCACGCGTAGCGATGGCCGGCGCCGGGGGGAATGGTCGGGTTGCAGGCGCTGTCGAGCGGGAAGTGACGGAAGCGCACCTGCACGTCCTTGCTGTAGCGCGGCAGGACTTCCTTGAGACTCTCGTACGCTTTCAGGCAGTGGCCGCACTCGAAGTCGGAGAACTCGACGATGGTCACCTTGGGGTCGCTGCTGCCCTTCACGTGTCCGCCGCTCAGGTCGCCGTCGGTGACCGGCATGGCGCGATACTTCTCGCAGAAGCTCGGATCGCGCTCGCACACCTGCGCGGGGGTGAGATCGTAGGCCGAGGCGCTCACCTTCCACGCCAGCGTGCCGGCGAGCAGCACCAACGCGGCGACGGCGCCGACGCCGGCGAGGCGGGCGCGCGCCTGCCAGGTCTGCTGATCGCGCGTCACCGCCTGGGTCGCCGAGGCGAGCCGGGCGGTGGCGACCAGCAGCGCCAGGTTGACGACGTAGAGGCCGGTGCAGAACGGGCAGATCGCGCCGAGCACGAACACCGACACCAGCGCCAGGTAGAGCGAGAAGCCGAGCGCGGCGACGGCGGCGATGAACAGGCCGCTGGCGAGCTGGCGGCGGCGCTGCGCCGAGCCGGTCTGCCAGGCCACCAGCGCGGCGAGCGCGAAGCCGGCATAGGCGGCGACCGCGGTCCACGCGATCGGAATGCCGAACAGGTAGGCGTAGTCGCTGCTCAGCACGACCTCGCAGTTGATCGCGCTGCTGACGTTGCAGGCCGGCGCGATCTTCTGCGTCAGCTGCCAGTGCGTGTGGGACAGCTCGAGGCCGATGGCGAGGCCGATCAGCGCCAGCACCAGGGTGGCGATTGCGGGGCGCTTGAAGGCCATCGGAAGGACCCTACTGAGCCGGTTCTGCGGTTGCGAGTCAACCGCGCCCGCCGCGCTCTTCACGAGCGCGAGCGGTGCGCCGACGCCGGCGCGGCGGCGGCGGCGGGCCGCGTTGACCCTGTCGGCTCGCAGTTGCTAGGCAGCATCGCGCGAGCAGTACCCGAAGCGTCGCCGGCGACGCAAACCGCCGCCGGCCGGGGACCGCCGCCCGAGGATCCGTTGCGAGTCGCGCACATCGCGCCCGTCTTTCCCCCCTACCGCGGCGGCATGGGGACGGTGGCCTACCACCAGGCCCGCGCGCTGGCGGCGGCCGGCGCACAGGTGACCGTCTTCACGCCGCGCCACGCCAAGCCGCGGCGCATCCCGGACGGCGTCGAGGTGGTCGAGCTGCCGGCGCTGATCGAGCGCGGCAACGCCGCCTGCCTGCCGCAGGCGGTGCTGCGGGCGCGGCGCTTCGACGTCATCCACCTGCACTACCCGTTCTTCGGCACCGCCGAGCTGCTGGCGGCGCGCCGTCTGGCGCTGGGGCCGCCGCTGGTGCTGCAGTACCAGATGGACGTGGTCGGCGTGCACTGGAAGGCGCGCCTCTTCCAGTGGCACACGCGCGGCGTCCTGCCGCTGATCCTGCGCGCCGCCGACGCCATCGTCGTCACCTCGCACGACTACGCCGCCTCGTCGTTTCTCGCGCCGCGCCTGGCCGACCTGGAGCGCAAGCTGGTGGCGATCCCGGGCGGCGTCGACCTGCAGTCCTTCACGCCCGACGCCGAGCGCGGCGCCGCGCGCGCCCAGTTCGGCCTCGCCGAACGGCCGACGATCGGCTTCCTCGCGCGGCTCGACCGCGCCCACTACTTCAAGGGGCTGCACGTGCTGATCGAGGCGCTGGCGCAGATCCCGGAGGCGGCGTTGATGGTCGGCGGCGACGGCGAGTGGCGCGCCGAGTACGAAGCGCAGGCACGCACCCGCCTCGGCGATCGGGCCCGCTTCGTCGGCGACATCCCGGACGCCGCCCTGCCCGCCTTCTATCGCGCCGCCGACGTGCTGGCGCTGCCGTCGATCGACCGCACCGAGGCCTTCGGCCTGGTGCTGCTGGAGGCGCTCGCCTGCGGCACGCCGGTGGTCGCCTCGCGCCTGCCTGGCGTGCGCACGCTGGTCGACGACGGCCGCACCGGCTTCCTGGTCGATCCCGGCGATGCGCTCGACCTCGCCGCCAAGCTGGCGCGTGCGCTGCGCGAGCGCGCCACGCTGTCGCCCAACGCGGTCGCCTTCGTGCGCGCCCGCTACAGCTGGGAGGTCATCGCCGGCCAGCTGCTCGCCCTCTACCAGCGGCTGATCGCCGGCCAGGGAGCGCGCCCGTGACGCGCCGGCCGGTGCTGGTGGTGCTCGGCACGCGGCCGGAGGCGATCAAGCTGGCGCCGGTGCTCGCCGCGCTGGCCGGCTCGCCGCACCTGAGGCCGCGCCTCTGCGTCAGCGGCCAGCACCGCGAGATGCTGGATCAGATGTTGGCGGTGTTCGGCCTGACGCCTGATCACGATCTGGCGGTGATGCAGCCCGGCCAGGAGCTCGGCGGGCTGACGGCACGCATCGTCACCGGGCTCGCCCCGGTGCTGGCGGCCGAGCGGCCGGCGGCGCTGCTGGTGCAGGGCGACACCACCACCGCCTTTGCCGCGGCGCTGGCGGCGTTCTACGCCGGCGTGCCGGTCGGCCACGTCGAGGCCGGCCTGCGCACCGGCCGCCTCGACCAGCCGTTCCCGGAGGAGATGAACCGCCGCCTGGTGACCCAGCTGGCGCGCTGGCACTACGCGCCGACCGAACGCGCCGCCGCGGCGCTGCGCCGCGAGGGCGTCGGCGCCGACCGTATCATTGTAAGCGGCAATCCGGTCGTCGACGCGCTGCAGGCGATTGCCGCCGGCGCTCCGGCGCCGCCGCCGGAGCTCGCCGACCTCGGCGCGGCGCGCCTGCTGCTGGTCACCGGCCATCGCCGCGAGAGCTTCGGCCCCGGCCTGGCGGGGCTGTGCGACGCCTTGGCGGCGCTCGCCGACCGCTTCGCCGACCTGCGCATCGTCTACCCGGTCCATCTCAACCCGTCGGTGCACGGCCCGGTGCGCGCGCGCCTCGGCGCCCACCCGCGCATCACCCTCACCGCGCCGCTCGACTACCTCGCCTTCGTCGCGCTGCTGCGCCGCGCCCACCTGGTGATCACCGACTCCGGCGGCGTGCAGGAGGAGGCGCCGAGCTTCGCCGTGCCGGTGCTGGTGACGCGCGCCGCCACCGAGCGCCAGGAAGCGCTCGATGCCGGCGTCGCCCGCCTGGTCGGCACCGACCGCGACGCCATCGTCGCCGCCGCCAGCGCGCTGCTCGCCGACCCGGCGGCGCACGCCGCCATGCGCGCCACCGCCAACCCGTTCGGCGACGGCCAGGCGGCGGCGCGCATCGTCGATCACCTGGCGGCGGCGTTGAACGCACGGTGACCACTACGCCACGACGACACCACGACACCACGCCGTGTCGTTGTGCCGTCGTGGCGTAGTGGTAAAGGGCGCTCGCATGACCGCCCCGCGTCCGCTCGTCGCCACCGTCCCGGGAGGGCTGGCGCTGCGCGCGGTGTGGCAGTACCGCGGCTTCGTCGCGGGGCTGGTGCGGCGCGAGTTCGCGGCGCGCTACCTGCAGTCGGTGCTCGGTGCCGCCTGGGCGCTGCTGACGCCGCTGGCCACCATCGCCATCTACACGCTGGTGTTCGCCAACGTCATGGGCGCGCGCATGCCGGGTACTGAGGATCGCTTCGCCTACAGCGTCTTCCTCTGCGCCGGGCTGCTGCCGTGGAACTACTTCAGCGAGGTGGTGCTGCGCGGGCTCAACGTCTTCCTCGAGTACGCGCCGCTGCTGAAGAAGGTGAGCTTTCCGCGCAGCGTGCTGCCGGTCGCGCTGCTGTGCACGGCGACGCTCAACTTCGCCATCATCTTCGGCCTCTTCCTGGTCGTCCTCATCGGCCTCGGCCGCTTTCCCGGCTGGGCGGTGCTCGCCTTCGTGCCGCTGCTGGCGCTGCAGCAGGCGCTGGCGCTCGGGCTCGGCGTGCTGCTCGGCGTGCTGAACGTGTTCTTCCGCGACGTCGGCCAGGCGGTCGGCGTGCTGCTGCAGTTCTGGTTCTGGCTGACGCCGATCGTCTACAGCGCCAGCGTCCTGCCGCAGCGCGCCCGCGGCTGGCTGGCGCTGAACCCGCTCACCGCGCTGGTCGATGCCTACCAGCAGATCCTGCTGACCGGCGCCTGGCCGGACTGGGCGGCGCTGCGCGGCCACGCGCTCGCCGCGGCGTTGCTGTGCGGCCTGGCGGCATTCGCCTTCAGCCGGTTGCAGGGCGAGCTGGTCGACGAGCTGTGATCCGCATCCACCAGCTCGGCAAGCGCTACAAGCGCTACCCGAACCGCTGGGCGCGGCTCGGCGAGTGGCTGAGCGGCCGCCGCTGGCGCCCGTACGAGGAGCGCTGGGTGCTGCGCGACGTCAGCTTCGACGTCGCGCCCGGCGAGGCGGTCGGCATCGTCGGCGCCAACGGCGCCGGCAAGAGCACGCTGCTCAAGATCGTCGCCGGCACGACGCTGCCGAGCGCCGGCCACGTCGAGACCGACGGCCGCGTCGCCGCGCTGCTCGAGCTCGGCCTCGGCTTCCACCTCGACTTCACCGGCCGCCAGAACGCGATCATGGGCTGCCAGATGCTCGGCCTGCCGAGCGCCGACATCGACGCGCTGCTGCCGGCGATCAGCGACTTCGCCGAGCTCGGCGAGTGGATGGACCAGCCGCTGCGCAGCTACTCGACCGGCATGCAGATGCGGCTGGCGTTCAGCGTCGCCTCGGCGGTGCGCCCGGCGGTGCTGATCGTCGACGAGGCGCTGGCGGTGGGCGACGCCTACTTCCAGCACAAGAGCATGCACCGCATCCGCGAGTACCGCGCCGCCGGCACGACGCTGCTGTTCGTCTCGCACGACGCGACGGCAGTGAAGACGCTGTGCGACCGCGCCCTGCTGCTCGACCGCGGCGTGCTGGTGCGCAGCGGCCCGCCCGACGTCGTGCTCGACTACTACAACGCGCTGGTCGCAGCGCGCGAGACCGCCGCCGGCATCAGCCAGTCCGGCGAACCGGGCGCGACCGTGACGCGCTCCGGCGACGGGCGGGCGCATTTCGCTGCCGTCACGCTGAGCGACGCCGAAGGGCGCCGGCGGCTGACGTTCCAGGTCGGCGAGGAGGTGCAGCTCAGCTGCGCGGTCGACTTCCACGCCGACATCGCCGCGCCGACCTTCGGCCTGCTGATCCGCGACCGCCTCGGCAACGACGTCTTCGGCACCAACACCTTCCACCTCGGCACCAGTCCCGATCGGGCGGCCGCCGGCGAACAACTGGTCGTGACCTTCCGCTTCCGCCTGGCGCTCGGCGCCGGCAGCTATGCGATCAGCGTCGCGGCACACACCGGCGATGTGCACAGCGCCGACAACTTCGACTGGTGGGACCGCGCGCTGGTCTTCGAGGTCGTGCCGGGCAGCGAGCCGTTCTTCATGGGCACCACGCACCTGCCGGTCGCGGTCTCGATCGACCGCCGCCGTTCGGCATGAGGCCGTTCGGCGGCGCTGCGTGAACACGGAACCACTACGACACCACGACACCACGGCACCACGACGACGAAGGAGTTGACCACCAAGCCACCAAGACACCAAGGACACCAAGAAGCCTGATCATCTAAAGGGCACAGAAAGAGGAAGAGGCGGCGACTGATCCTCGCTCTTGGTGTCCTTGGTGTCTTGGTGGTCAACTCCTCGTCGTCGTTTGTGCCGCGGTGCCGTGGTGCCGCGGTGTCGTGGTGCCGTGGTGTCGTGGTGTCGTGGTGGTTCCCGGCGCGCACGCACGCCGCGCGCGGGCCGCTTCGCACCGCCGGCGTGCTTGACAAGCCGCCCGTCTCCAGTGTCGGGTGGGCGCGGGATTTTCGAGGAGATCAGGCGAAGTGAAGCGCGCGCTCATCACCGGCATCACCGGACAAGACGGCAGTTATCTGGCCGAGCTGCTGCTCGCCAAGGGCTACGCCGTCACCGGCGTGGTGCGGCGCGCCAGCACCGAGAACTTCGCCCGCATCGAGCATCTGCGCGATCGCCTGACGTTGGCGCAGGCCGATCTGCTCGACCAGCTGTCGCTCATCGACGTC
>JANRJF010000022.1:0-1976 GCA_033764095.1 Deltaproteobacteria bacterium
GTGCCGACGCCGAGCGCCTCGCAGCGTGCCCGGAACGCACGCTGCCAGCGCCGCGCGAGCGTTTGTTCCAGCGTCAACGGCAGTGGGGCCTGCCAGACGGCGGCGAGGCCGAAGCCGAACGTCGTTTCCTCGGCTTCGGCCATGTGGCGGGCGAGCGCCTCGGCCTGTGCGGGCCGCAGATCGAGCGGCGTGTCGGTTCCTTGCCCATCGGCCCCGTCGGCGCCCTCGGTGGCGATCACGGCCATCCACAGCGCCTGCGCCTGCTCCTGGTTCAGCAGTGCGAACGCCGGCAGCCGGCCGTCGCTGCGTGCGGGAAGACTCTGGCGGGTCACCCAGGCACCGAGGCCGAGAACGTCACGGGCCTGCCAGACCTGCGCGCCCTCGCGCAGCTGCTGCCGCGCGTCGTGGCGGCGCAGGGCCGCGGCGAGGCGTGCGGTCGGGACGACGAGGGAAGTCATGGGCGGCGCATTTTGCGGTGTTGCCGTAACGACCATTCCGGGTATCTTACCCGCCGGCCCGCCCGCCGCGATGCTGCGGTACGAACATCCGATGAGGTCGTGTGTCGATGCGTCAGCCCTGCCCGTTCACCCTGTCCGTCGCGGTACTCACCGCCCTGCTCGCCTGGTCCGTCGCGGCCAGTGCCCGCATGTACCAGTGGGTCGACGTCGACACCGGCACGGTGCAGCTTTCCGGCAGCCCGCCCGCGTGGTATCGCGGAAGCGAGCGCGGCCCGCGCGTGTTCGTGTTCGAGAACGGCCGCCTCGTCGACGACACCGCGCGCAGCCTGCCGGCCGAGGAAGCAGCGCAATTGCGCGCCGCGGCTTTCGGCCAGCCAGCGCCGGCGTCGCCAGTGCTGCAGGCGCCGATCTTCGACGCCCCCGGTGAACTTGCCGCGATCGAAGCGACGGAGCTCCCCGCCGCCGCGCCCCCGCCCGAAGACTCGACCAGCCGGCAGATCGCCGAGTTCAAGGCGCTGCTCGAAGCCTACGACCGCGCCCAGGAAAGCGCCGCTCACGAGGCGCTGGCCGCCCCCGCGTTGCCGACCACGCCCTGAGCGGCGGGCGCCGCGCGGCGTCATCGCAGCCTCAGGTCGTCCCCCACCAGTCGCGTAGCCAGCCGCGGACCAGCCGCCACACACCGCCGGTCGAGCCGTCCGCGAGTTCGCTCAAGGTCGGCAGCGCCGCGTTGCCGGGATCGAGCTGGCGTGCGAGCGCGATGAAGGCGCGCGCCTGGCGCGCGTCGCCGACGGCGAGTTCGCGCTCGGCGAGCACCGCGTAGGCGCCCGCCATGTCGCGGAAGCCGGCGGCGACGCCGGGATGCTCGGGCGCGAGCTGGCGCAGGCGGGTGAAGTAGTAATAAGCGTTGTCGCGCGGCGGCGCGGTGAGCCTGAACTCGGTCACGCTGTGGCGGCCGAGCCAGACGAGCGCGTTGACGACATCCTCGCTCGCGACGGGCGCCGAAGAGTCCGGCAGCGGTGCCTCGGCGGCGACCGGCGCCGTCGGCAGCTGCGTCTGCGCGGCTGCCACCGCCGGCACCACGGGCGCGGCCAGCCGGCGCTCGACGACGAACAGCGACGCGTAGGCCACACCGGCGAGCAGCAGCGCGACCATCAGCGCCGGCAGCAAGCGCCGTGGTGGCCGCGGGCCCACGGGCAGGGCCGGCGTTGCGCCCGCCGCCGCCGTGCCGCTGAGCGTGGCAACGACACCGCGCTTGCGCAGCACATCGATGTAGTGCAGCAGCGCGTCGATGTCGCGGAAGCGATCGCCGCGGGCCTTGGCGGTCATCAGATCCAGCAGGCCCTGCAAGGGCGAGTACGGCGCTGGCAACCGCGGCATCGGCGTTTTCCGATGGGCGTAGATGACGTCGATGATCGAGCCCGACACGAACGGCTTCTGCCCGGTCAGCATCTCGTAGAGGATGACGCCGAGCGCGTAGATGTCGGCCCCGTTGTCGACGCTCGTCGAATCGACCTGCTC
>JANRJF010000023.1:0-54300 GCA_033764095.1 Deltaproteobacteria bacterium
CGGCGCAGATCGCGGCGCTGTCGCCCCACGCGGTGCGCCAGGCGCGCGGGCTGCTGGAGCGTGCCGCCGAGAGCGACTTCCGCCATGCGGTCGAGGCCGAGGCGCTGGCGCAGGGCATTCTCGGCGAGACCGCCGATCACCAGGAAGCCGTGCGCGCCTTCGTCGAGAAGCGGCCGCCGAAGTTCACGGGCAAGTGATGGAGACGCTCGGCGCCTTCCTCGACGCCGTCGCCGCCGCCGCGCCCGAGCGCGAGGTGGTGGCGCACGCGCCCGCCGACCGCGTCGTCACGCGCCTGACCGGCGCCGCGCTGCGCGCCGCCAGCCGCGACGCGGCGCGGCGCTTCGTCGCGCTCGGCGTCGGCAAGGGCACGCGCGTCGGCTTGCTCTGTCCCAACCGCGCCGACTGGTTGCCGATCGCGCTCGGCGCGCAACGCATCGGCGCGGTGCTGGTGCCGCTCTCGACCCTGTGGAAGCGCGAGGAGATCGCCTACGCGCTGCGCCACGCCGACGTCGCCCTGTTGGTCGCCGTGCCGCGTTTTCTCAAACACGACTACCTCGAGCGCCTGTGCGAGATCGCGCCGGCGCTGCGCACACTCGGCGCCGGCACGCTGCACGCGACGGAACTGCCGGCGCTGCGCCGCGTCGTCCTGCTCGACGCCGGCGGTGCCGGCCTGCCGCGCTGGGACGAGCTGCCCCGCGACGTCGACGAGGCGCTGCTCGACGCCGTCGAGGCCACTGTCGCGCCGACCGACCTGGCGACCATCTTCTTCACCTCCGGCACCACCGCGCAGGCCAAGGCCGTGGTGCACGCGCACGGCGCGCTGACCACCTCGGCGCGCCGTATCGGCGAATGCCTCGGCGTGACCGCCGACGACGCCTGGTGGGGGCACATGCCGCTGTTCTGGAGCGGCGGCTTCATCCTCGGCGCCCTGGCGACGCTCGCCGGCGGCGGCCGCTGCGTGCTGCAGGAAGTGGTGGAACCCGGCGCCGCGCTGGCGCTGCTGGAGGCCGAGCGCTGTACGATCATGGCCGGCTGGCATCAGGCCGCGCCGTTGATGGAGCATCCCGACTTCGCCCGCCGCCGCCTGGCGTTGTCGAAGGGCACCTACCACGTGCAGGCCGACAAGCTGATGGGGCCCGGTCACCGCACCATCGGCGTCTACGGCATGTCGGAGACCGCCACCTGCGTCACCGCCGCGCACTGGGACGATGCACCGGAGATCCGCGCCGGCACCTTCGGCCGCGTGCTCCCTGGCATGACCATCCGCATCGCCGACCCGGACACTCGCCAGCCGCTGCCGGCGGGCGAGACCGGCGAGATCCTGGTCAAAGGCTCGACCCTGATGGAGGGCTACTACAAGGTCCCACGCGAGGCGACGTTCGATGCCGAGGGCTTCTTCCCTACCGGCGATCGCGGCTGGCTCGACGCCGGCGGCAACCTGCACTTCGGCGGCCGCATCAAGGACGTCATCAAGACCGCCGGGGTGAACGTCGCCGCCGCCGAGATCGAGGACGCGCTGGCGCGCCATCCGGCGGTGCAGGCGGCGCACGTCGTCGGCGTGCCCGACCCGGTGCGCGGCGAGAACATCGCCGCGCTGGTGGTGCTGCGCGCCGGCGCGGCGGCCACCGCCGAGGCGCTGCGCGCCTTCTGCCGCGACGGGCTGGCGAGCTACAAGGTGCCGCGCCACGTCTTCGTCGTCGATGCGGCCGACGTGCCACGCACCGGCAGCGGCAAGGTCGAGAAGCCGGCGCTGCGCCGCGCCGCCGAGGCGCTCATCGCCTCGGCGGGCGGCGCGTAGGATCAATCGTCGTCGTCGATATCGCCGTCGAAGTCGAAGTCGCCGTCCCAGTCCGTATCGATGTCCTGACAGACGCCGCAGTTGTTCAGCGTGCAGGTCTCGGCGTCGGCATCGAAACTGGACGAGGCGCAGTCGAGCTGATCCTGCAGCGCCTCGCAGTCGGACTCCTCGGTGACCGTGTCGAAGATGTAGCCGCACTCGTCGTCGTCGTCGCCGCAGGCGGCGACGCCGAATCCGAGCAACATCCCGAGCGCCGCCGTCGGCACCACCGCGCCGCGCTTCGCCCACGCCGTCCGTAGGGTCTGCATGTCTCCTCCTCCTCGGCTGTGCGCTGGACCGGCGCCGTCGCCGGCCGGAACCCCGCAGCCCCCTGCGGCGCTCCGCGCGCCAATTTGCGGGGCGAGTTACCACACCCACACGGCTCGCCCAACAACGATTGTTCAGGCCAGCGCCGGCCGCTACACTGCGCCCACGCAGCCCATGGAGGTATCAGATGAGTCAGCCGTATCTCGGCGATGAAGTCACCCGCTCCTCGACCGCGGTCAGCTCGCGTTCCGAGTTCATCACGCGGACCTACACGCACCTGCTCGGTGCCATCGCCTTCTTCCTGGCGATCGAGGTGTGGCTGTTCCAGAGCGGCATCGCCGACACCATCGCGCACGCCATGCTCGGCACCAGCTGGCTGCTGGTGATCGGCGGCTTCATGATCCTCAGCTGGCTGGCCAGCTCGGTGGCGGCCTCGTCGCTGTCGAAGCCGGCACAGTACGCCGCCCTCGCCGCCTTCGTCACCGGCCAGGCGATCGTCTTCGTGCCGCTGCTCTACATCGCCAACGCCGTCGCACCGGGCGCGATCAACAGCGCCGGCATCCTGACCGCGATCGGCTTCATCGGCCTCACCGGCGTCGCCTTCGTCAGCCGCACCGACTTCTCGTTCATGGGCGCCATGCTGCGCTGGGCGTTCGTCGTCGCGCTGCTGCTGATCGTCGGCTCGCTGCTCTTCGGCTTCGAGCTCGGCACCTGGTTCTCGGTCGCCATGGTCGGCCTCGCCGGCGCCGCGATCCTCAACGACACCTCGAACATCATCCGCCACTTCCCCGACGACCGCTACGTCGCCGCGGCGCTGCAGCTGTTCGCCTCGGTGGCGCTGCTGTTCTGGTACATCCTGCGCATCTTCATCGGAGCGCGGAGGTAAGTCCGTCGCGCGGGCGTCCCCGCCCGGCTCTTCCTTCGCTTGTTTGCCTGGCTCAAACGGCGGCGGCGGGCGCGCCTGCGCGCCACGCCGCTGCCGAATGACTGGCGCGCCATCGTCGCGCGCAACGTGCCGTACGCGGCGCGCCTGGCGGAAGCGCCGCGCGCCGCACTCGACGGCTGCATGCAGATCTTCCTCGCCGAGAAGCGCTTCGAGGGCTGCGGCGGGCTGACCATCACCGACGAGATCCGCGTCACCATCGCGGCGCAGGCCTGCATCCTGCTCGTCGGACGCCCCGACGCCGACGTCTACCCGACCTTCGAGACCATCCTCGTCTACCCGCACGCCTACGTCGCCGCGGCCACGGCGCGCAATCCGGACGGCACGGTGAGCGAGGCCGGCCAGGCGCGGCTCGGCGAAGCGTGGGCGCGCGGGCCGGTGGTGTTGTCGTGGGACGACGTCGTCGGCGGCGCCACCGACGCGCGCGACGGCCACAACGTCGTCTTCCACGAGTTCGCCCACCAGCTCGACAACGAGGCGACCGGCCCCGGCGACGGCGCGCCGGCGCTGCCGCGCCGCTCGTTGTACGTCGCCTGGGCGCGCGTGCTCGGCGCCGAGTACGCGCGGCTGATCGACGACGTCGCGCACCATCGCCACACCGTGCTCGACGGCTACGGGGCCACCAGCCCGGCCGAGTTCTTCGCCGTCGCCACCGAGTGCTTCTTCGAGAAGCCGGAACCGCTGCGACGCCGCCATCCGGCTCTGTACGAGCAACTGCAGGTGTTCTATCAGCAGGACCCAGCCGCACCGTCGCCATGAAGACCATCCTCGCCGCCGTCGATTTCTCTCCCGCCACCGAGGCCGTCATCGCCCAGGCCGCCGGGTTGGCGCGCGCCTTCGGCGCCGCCCTCTACCTGGTGCACGTCGCCGCGCCCGATCCCGACTTCGTCGGCTACGAGCCCGGTCCCGACAGCGTGCGCCAGAACGTCGCCGCCGAGCTGCGCGACGTGCACCGCCAGGTACAGGACCGCTCCGCCGCGCTGCGCGCCGGCGGCATCGACTGCACCGGGTTGCTGGTGCAGGGCTCGACGCCCGAGACGTTGGTGAAGGAAGCCGAGCGCCTCGACGCCGACATCATCGTGCTCGGCTCGCACGGCCACGGCGCCCTGCACCGCGCCCTGCTCGGCAGCGTCAGCGAGCACGTGCTGCACCACGCCAGGCGCCCGCTGCTCATCCTGCCGCGCCAGCCGGAGTAAGCGCCGCCCCATGCCGTACGTCGAGCGCGAGGGGGCGCGGCTCTACTACGAGACGCACGGCGACGGCCCGCCGCTGGTGCTGGCGCACGGCGCCGGCGGCAATACCCTGGTGTGGTGGCAGCAGGTGCCGGTGTTCGCCCGGCGCCATCGCGTCCTGACCTTCGACCACCGCGGCTTCGGCCGCTCCACCTGCGCCGCCGAGGCCGCGCAGGCGCGCCACTTCGCCGCCGACCTCACCGCCATCCTCGACCACGCCAGCATCGCGCGCGCCGCTCTGATCTGTCAGTCGATGGGCGGCTGGACCGGCCTGCAGCTGGCACTCGCCGCGCCGCCGCGCGTCGCCGCCCTGGTGCTCTCCGGCACACCCGCCGGAGTGGTGACGCCGAAGGTGCTGGAGGCACTGACGGCGATCGCCAGCGCCGCCGCCGCCGCCCTGCAGGCGCCGGCCTGGAACACGCCGCACCCGGCGCTCGCCGCCGACATCTTCGAGCGCGACCCCGAGCGCGGCTTCCTCTATGCGCAGCTTGCCGCGCTCAACCCCGAGGGCGGGCTGGCGCGCCTCGCCCTGCACGAGGTGATGACCGACCCGACGCGCCTGGCCGACTGGACGATCCCGACGCTGCTGGTCGGCGGCACGCACGATCGGCTGTTCGCGCCCGACGTGCTGCGCGAGGTCGCGGCGGCGATCCCCGCGGCCCGCTTCCGCGAGATCCCCTACGCCGGCCACTCGCCGTATTTCGAGACGCCGGAGGAGTTCAACCTGGTCGTCGGCGAGTTCCTGGCTGGAATCGGCTGAATCACCACAACGACACAACGGCACAACGACACCACGCCCAGCCGCAATAGCCGGGCGTGGTGTCGTTGTGTCGTTGTGCCGTTGTGTCGTTGTGGTGATCAGAGACTTGCAACAACGCGCGCGCGAAGACGATTGTCTCGGATGCGCCGCGTCGGGCTGATCCTCCTGCTCGCGCTCGCCGCCTGCGGCGGTGGCGGCTCCGACGGTGCCAGCCCGCGCGCGGTGCTGCGCTGGAACGAGATCGCGCAGCGCGTCGCCGGCGTCGATCACGAGCGCGTCCACCCCGACGAGGATCCGCGTATCACCGGCTGGCAGTTCGGGCCGACGCGCACCAGTCGCGCCTTCGCCATCGTACAGATCGCGGTCGCCGATGCGGTCGCGACCATCAGCGGCACCTACGCGCCGTACCTGCCGACCACCGCACCGCGCGGACCCTGCGGGCTCGACGCGGCGGTGGCGCAGGCAGCGCATGATGCGCTGGCGGCGCTCTACCCGATGCAGACGGCGGCGATCGACGCCGATCTCGACGCCGCGCTGGCGCGCCTGCCCGACGACCGCGCCAGCGACTGCGGACGCGACGTCGGCGCCACCACCGCCGCGGCGATCCTGGCGGCGCGCGCGCACGACGGGTCGGAGTTCCAGACGCCGTTCCAACCGGTCGAGTGGGTCTACGGCGACCAGCCCGGGGTGTGGCGCGCCGACCCCACCACGCTGGAGCTCAAGCCGCTGACGCCGCGCTGGGGCCGCGTCAGGCCGTTCGTCATCGCCAGCGGCGCGGCCTTCCGCGCGCCGCCGCCGCCGGCGCTCGACAGTGTCGAGTACGCCGCGGCCTTCGCCGAGGTGCAGGCCTTCGGCGGTGATGGCCTCGACACGCCGACCGAGCGCAGCGCCGACCAGACCGTCGCCGCCATCTACTGGGCCTACGACGGCCAGCCGTTCCTCTGCGCCCCGGTCAAGCTCTACAACCAGATCGCCGTCCACCTGGCGCGCCAGGAACAGCTCGACGCCGCCGCCAGCGCCCGCCTGCTGGCGCTGGCCAACGTCGCCATGGCCGACGCTGCGATCGCGCTGTGGGAGAGCAAGTCCTTCTACCAGCTGTGGCGCCCAGTCACCGGCATCCGCGAATCCGATGCCGGGAGCGGACCGAGCGGGCTCGGCGACGGCAACCGGCTGACCGTCGGCGACCCGAACTGGACGCCGCTCGGCGCGCCGGCCGCGTACGACGGCCTGCCGCTGCGCAACTTCACCCCGCCGTTCCCCGCCTACCCGTCCGGCCATGCCGGCTTCGGCGGCGCGCTGTTCGAGGTGCTGCGCGCCGTCCTCGGCCGCGACGACGTGCCGTTCACCTTCGTCTCGGACGAGCTCGACGGCGCGACCATCGGCTGGGACGGCCGCGTCCGGCAGCGCCTGCCGCGCCACTTCGACCGCCTCAGCCAGGCCGAGGAAGAGAACGGCCAGAGCCGCATCTGGCTGGGTGTTCACTGGGCCTTCGACAAGACCGCCGGTCTCACCCAGGGGCGCGCCATCGCCGATCAGGTGGTGGCCACGCTCTACCAGCCGGATGGTCGCTAGGACCTCCTCCCCCAGATGGGGGATTTTGCCCATGGCGTAACTTGACTGAGTCGATGCCGTGGTGTTTCTGGGTCTATTGGCTGGAGGACGGCAATGTTCAATCGGTCCCTCGTGATCGGCGCTGCGGCGCTGATCCTGACCGTGACGGGGTGCGGTGGCGGCGGCAGCAGCAATGGTGGCGGCTCGTCGAGCGCCTCGCTCGACAAGAAATTGTCGCGCCTCATCGACCAGAACGGCCTCGAAGCGTCGCCAGTGCTGCGTGAGCCCCAGCTGACCGAGGCGCAGCGCGACATCCGCGAGAAGCGCCGCGAGCTCGGCCGCAACCTGTTCTTCGACCACGCGCTGAGCGGCGTCGAGCAGACCTCGTGCGGCACCTGCCATCACGCCGCCTTCCAGTTCACCGACGCGCGCAACATCGCGCGCGGCGTGTTCTGCGACCTGGTGCCGGAGGTCAGCATCACCTGCCACGAGGCGCCGACCGGCGGCACCGGCGGCAACGTCGTCGGCCCCGATCGCGCCTCGCCGCTCAACAGCCGCAACAGCCCGACGCTCATCAACAGCGCCCTCTACACGCGCCAGATGTGGAACGGTCGCTTCCGCTTCGTCGACAGCAGCAGCACCGACGTCAACGCCTGCGACCCCGAACAGGGCTTCCGCCTCGCGCCGCTGCCGGAGGGCGACCTGTTCGTGCGCTCGCTGCTCACCGCGCAGGCGCACATCCCGGTCACCGAGATCGTCGAGATGACCGGCGACTTCCCCGACTTCACCGGCGTGCCGGAGGATCCCGAGCACCTCAACTTCGAGGCGCGCGAGGCGCTCGCCGGGCGGCTCGACTTCATCCCCGCCTACCGCGCGCTGTTCGAGGAGGCGTACCCGCCGAACCGCCCCGACCTGAAGCTGTCCGACCACGACCCGGAAGTCGGTCCCAACGACGACCTGCCCTACCTGGCGATCGGCGACGCACTCGGCCATTTCATGGAATCGCTGGTGATGACCGACGCGCCGTGGGACCGCTACCTGGCCGGCGACCGCGAGGCGATCAGCGACGCCGCCAAGCGCGGCGCGATCGCCTTCTACGAGGACGGCCGCTGCTCGTCCTGCCACGTCGGCAACCTGTTCAGCGATTTCGAGAACCACAACATCGGCGTGCCGCAGGTCGGGCCCGGCACCGGCCGCTTCGCCAACGGCGATCCGGCCTACCAGGGCCTGACCAACTGGGACTTCGGCCTGGAGGAGATCACCACCGAACGCGGCGACCGGTTCAAGTTCCGCACCGCGCCACTGCGCGGCGTCGCGATCACCTCGCCGTACATGCACAACGGCGCCTACGCCTCGCTGGAGGACGCCATTCGTCATCACCTCGACCCGGCCAAGGCGTACGCCGAATACGACCTGTCGCAGATCGAGCCCGACATGCAGGCCTTCGGCCTCAACCCGGCCGCACCGGTGTTCGACGCGCGCAACCCGGTCATCCTGGGGCACGAGCCCGGACAGAAGCGCATCGACCTCACCGACGCGCAGGTCGCCGACGTGGTCGAGTTCCTCAAGACGCTCACCGACCCGCGCATGCTGGAGACCGGCGACCTGGCGCCGGCAAGCGTGCCGAGCGGCCTGCCGGTCGACGTCGTCGGCCCGCGCCGCTTCCCGCTGTACGAGTGAGGCACGTCCGCCTGCCCTTCGCCGGCCTTGCATTCCTGCTCGCCGCGGCGCTGCTCGCCAGCAGCGCCGCGGCCCAGACCGCGGTGCGCTTCCGCACCCAGACCACGCTGCCGACCGGCGGCATCCCGGCCGACGTCGTCGTGGTCGACCTCAACCACGACGACGAGCTCGACCTGGTCGTGAGCAACTTCGACGCCGGTACGGTCAGCGTGCTGCTCGGCAGCCCCAGCGGTGAGTTCGTCCCGGTCGACGACCAACCGTCGGCCCTGGCGCCCAGCGAGATCCAGCCGGCCGACTATGACAAGGACGGCAATATCGACCTGGTCGTCTCGGAGACCGAGTCCGACTTCATCTACTTCATGAAGGGCCGGGGCGACGGCACCTTCGAGAATCCGATCACCAGTCCGTCCGGGCACGACCCCGCCGGCCTCGCGGCGGTCGACATGAACGAGGACGGCACGCTCGACATCGTCACCTCGCTCGCCGCCGAAGCCGGCGGGCGCGTCAACGTGCTGCTCGGCGACGGCACCGGCCGGTTCGCCCTCGACGAGGAGAACCTCGGCCGCCGCCTTCCGGCGGGCTGCTTCAGCATCGCCGTCGCCGACCTGAACGGCGACGACAACCTCGACGTCGTCGCGGTCACGCTCGACGGCACCCTCTCCGTCCTGCTCGGCGACGGCACCGGTGCCATCGCCCGCCCGACGCTGCTCGACATCGGCGAGCAGCCGTTTGCCGTCGCGCTCGCCGACCTCAACGGCGACCAGAAGCTCGACGCGGTGGTGTCCGACGCCGGCGCCAGCCAGCTCGTCGTGCTGCACGGCGACGGCGCCGGCGCCTTCACCAAGGTCGCGTCGTACCCGGCCGGCAATGGCATCAACACGGTCGAGGTCGTCGATCTCGACGGCGACCAGCGGCTCGACGTGCTGGCCGCCAACAACGCCGGCGGCGACGTGTCGATCTTCACCGGGCAGCCCGACGGCAGCTTCAGCCGGCCGCGCAACTTCTCGACGCCGCTGCGCACCTATGGCGCGGCGAGCGGCGACTTCAACCACGACGGGCGCCGCGACATCGTCGCCGTGCACAGCGATCCGAGCGCGGCGGACGTGCTGTTCGGCCGCCCCGGCGGCTACGAGGCGATCGAGTCGCTGGTCGAGGTGGCGAGCGCCGCCGGGCTGGCGGTCGGCGACCTCACCGGCGACGCCATCCCCGACCTGGTCGCTTCCAGCGGCGCCGCCGGCGAGATCGCGCTGCTCGCCGCGACGCCCGCCACGGGCGGCTTCGGTACCCGCCAGACCATCGCGGCGAACGTCAAATCCGGCCCGCTGCGCCTTGCCGACCTCAACCACGACGGGCGGCTCGACGTGATCACCTCCGACATCGAACAGCCCGACCTGTTCGTCATCCTCGCCACCGCCGGCGGCTTCGCCACGCCGGTGCGCTACGAGATCGCCGGCGCCGCGCAGTCGATCGCGCTCGGCGACTTCGACGGCGACGGCCACCTCGACGCCGCCGCGGCAGTGTCGAACGCGCAGACCATCTCGCTGTGGTTCGGCGTCGGCGACGGCACGCTGACGGCGGGCACGCCGCTCAGCGTCACCGGCAAGGTGACCGGACTGGCGGTCGGCGACTTCAACCGCGACGGCCGCGCCGATCTGGTCGCCGGCAGCATCACCGAATCCCGCGCCGCGTTGCTGCTCGGCCAGGCGGATCGCGGTTTCGACGCCACGCACACGCTCGACACTGGCGGCGTGCCGTTCGCGGTGGCGGTCGCGGATGCCGACGCCGACGGCTTCGACGACGTCATGGCGCTGGTCGGCAACCAGTTCCGCGCCTTCTTCGGCGCCGCCGACGTGGCCTTCACCCCCGGCCAGCGGCTCAACGCCGCCGGCCTGACGGTGTCGCTGCGCGACGTCACCGGCGACCGCCTGCCCGACGCGATCGTCGCCAACCAGATCAACAATGCGGTCGCCGTGCTGGCCAACAAGGGCGCCCGCACCTTCGCCAGCGCGGTCGGCTACACCGTCGGCCTGCGGCCGCAGGAAGTGGTCGCCGGCGACTTCGACCGCGACGGCCGCTACGACCTGGTGGCGCGCGGCAGCGGCACCTGGGCACTGACCAACGCCAACGACGCACCGGCCGCCAGCGCCGGCGACGCCAACGGCGACGGCACGCTCAGCGCCGCCGATCTCGTCCCGCTCGCCGCCGCGCTGGCCAGCGCGCCGACCCAGGCCGTCGAGCGCGCCGCGCACCTGCTCGAGACCGCCACCACCGGCATCGACTTCACCGGCGATGGCGTGGTCGACCAGCTCGACCTGCCGCCGTTGTTGCGCGGCCTGTTCCGCTGAAGCAGGCGGTCAGGCTGCGAGGCTGTTGGCTGTCAGGGTAGAAGAATTCGAAATCCCCTGACCTGAAACTTCACGCACGGGAGCAAGGCCAACCACCAAGGCACCAAGACACCAAGCGGACCTCAGACCTTGGTGCCTTGGTGTCTTGGTGGTGATCTTCTAAGCGGCGAGGACGCGCGTTTCTCGCCCGAGTGTTCCGGCGCGGCCGGTGGCGGCACTAACGGCGAACAGCCTTCCTCACGTCAGCTCCACCTCGATGCGCGCCTTCGCCGTCTTCTCCTGGCGGTGGTTCTCGCAGATGGTCTCCAGCGTCACCATATTGCGGCCGTTCTGGCGCGACTTCTCCAGCACCTTGCCTTTGATCCAGGTGACATCGCCCATGTAGTTGAACTTGCGGTACTGGGCCTCGATCTTGCGCAGGATGCCGTTGTCGCCCATCCAGTTGGTGGCGCCCTGCATCAGCCAGGCGCAGCGCTCGGGGCCGAGGTCGTAGGCGCCGGGCAGGCCGAGCAGGTTCTTGGTGAACTCGTTGTCCCAGTGCACCCGCTGCGGCGGCTCCGGCACGCCCTGCTCGTTGACGATCATCAGCTTCGGGTGGCGCTTGTAGAGGTTCGAGGCGACCTTGTTGCCGACCAGGTAGACGCCGAAGAACGACTCGAAGGCGATCTCGGCGGTCGGCGTCAGCGGGCCCTTGAGTATCGGCTTGAGCTCCTCGCCGATCTGCACGTCGTCCCACTTGCGCGACACCGTGCGCTCCTCGGCGTCGTACGACTTCCACAGCTCGTGGATCTCGTCGAGCGTCCACTTGGCCAGCTCGGTCTCGCTGTACTTGCCGGTCTTCTTGGTGGTGTGGCGCTCGTTGCGGATCCAGGTGTCCTGACGGACGCCGAGCTTCTCGTCCTTCTGGTTCCAGTACACCGCCTCGTAGGTCTGGAAGACCGTGCGCCCGCCGGCGAACTTGCTCTCCACCTCGCGCACGTCCTTCAGGTAGGACTTCGAGTGCACGCGGTCGCCGGCCTTCAGCGGCTGCTCGAACTCGTACATCGAGCCCGACCAGATCGAGTGCACGCCGGGCAGGCCCTCCGGCAGGCCGGCGCTGCCGACGGCGCGCAGCGTGTCGAAGCACTGGATCATGATCGGCGGCGCCAGCACCGCGCCCCACTTCGACTTCTTCGCGTACTCCTCGTCGATGTAGAGCGGGTTGAGATCACCGATGGCGAGCGCCAGGTGATAGCAGGCATCGACCGTGCACTCGGTGCGCCACGGGCGCCGATTCTCGAACCCCGCCCCGATGCGGGCGCGAATCTTCGCCAGGCCCTCTTCGGTGATCTTGCCGTATTCGACTTCCGCCATGGTCCTTCTCCCGTTGCTGAAGAAAGGCGTGACCGGTGACCGGTGACCGGTACCCGGTTTGAAGAAGGAAACACATCTTCTACCGGTCACCGGTCACTGGTCACTGGTCACGCAGTTGTCGTCTCGTCCACCACCCGCGCTGCCTTGAACGCGAAGCGCGGCAACGCGTTCGGTGCCAACAGTTCCAGATCGACCGGCACACCGAGGCGCGCGCGCAGCGTCGCGCGCATGCTGTCGGTCACCGCGTCGCGCTCGCTGCTCTCCGCCGCGGCGTGCTCGACGCGCAGCGGCAGCGCCGCCAGGTTCGGGCGCCGCACGATCTGGTACTCGATCGCCGCGCCGCGCATCGGCGCGCAGTCGAGCAGCCCGAGCAGCACGTCGATCGGCAGGATCTCGCGGCCGCCGACGGCGGTGATGTCCTTCACCCGCCCCTCGTAGAAAAGGCGCTTGTGGGTCTCGCCGCAGGGGCACGGCCGGTCGTTCACGCGCAGCACGTCCTGCAGGTCGTAGCGCAGGAAGGCGTTGTCCTTGTCGAGCACGGTGACGACCAGATTGCCGCGTTCGCCGTGCGCGACCGGCTTGCCGGTGTCGCGGTCGAGCACCTCGGCAATGGCGAGGTCCTCGTGCACGTGCGCGCCGTCGTCCTCGTCGCAGGCGGTGCCGAGCATGCCGAGCGCCTCGAGGCCGGCGCTCACCGACTTGTACTGTTCCTTCGGATCCTCGCCCTGCACGCGCAGGTTGAGATCGCGCTCCGGCTCGTAGCCGGCGGCGCGCGCGGCGTCGGCGTACTGCGCGCCGGCGTTGCCGAAGAAGCGGTAGTGCTCGGGGCGGATCAGCGCCAGCGCCCGCACCACCTCCTGCGTCCACGGCGTGTTGCCCGGCGGCGCACACGGCACGTTCAAGAGGCCGAGCGCTTCGATGCCCTTCGAGAAGCTGATGCCGCCGCCGTACTGGCCGAATGGATGGCCGTGCGCCAGGCTGGAGCCGGGGCGCAGCCCCCACCGCCAGCGGCCGCGGCACACCGCTTCGAGGTCGATCGCCTGGTCCTTGCGCGTCCAGAAGATCAGCGTCGGCTTGCCGCTGGTGCCGGTCGAGCAGCCCACCCGCACGCACTCGTCGAGCGTCGAGCCGCGATAGTCGCCGAACGGCGGATGCTCCGCCTCGCTGGCGCGCAGATCGTCCTTCACCGTCGTCGGAATCGCGCGCAGGTCGTCGAGCGAGCGCAGGTCGCGCGGCGTCAGCCCGGCCGCCTCCAGCTTGCGCTTGAAGAACGGAATCGGCCGCTCCCAGATGCGCGTCAGCAACCCCTGCAGGCGCTCGAGCTGCAGCGCCGCGATCCGCTCACGCGGCAGCGTCTGCATCTCGGGCCGATAGAAGGCGCGATCGTCAGTCATCGGAGAAGTGCGAAGAGGAACCACAGATGAACACAGATGAACACAGATAGAAGAAAGGACGGTCGCAGCAGGCCTGCGTATCGCCCCCAATCTTCAGCGCTCCTGATCTGTGTTTATCTGTGTTCATCCGTGGTTGCGTTTTTTTCTTATTTCGCGCGGCGATCGAGGACGGGCGGGGCATCGGCCGCGATCTCCGGGACGAGCTCGACGTCCATGGTGATCAGCACATGCGCCTTCAGCCGGTCGCGTACGGCGTCGGCCAGCGCGGCGGAGGGGCTGCCGCAGGCGATGCGGATCACGGCGCTGTCGTAGCGCTGGCCGGCGGGGTGGTCGACCTCGATCTGGAAGGCGCCGAGCTCGGGGAAGTGCGCCAGCGTCTGCTTCACCTGCGCCGGGTGCACCAGCACACCCTTGATCTTGCGGATGCCGCCGACCTGGCCGACGAAGGCGACGCGCGGCGACGGATCGCCGCACGGACACGGCTCGGCAAAACTGCGGAAGACGTCGCCCGGCGCGTAGCGCAACAGCGGCATGGCGCGCTCGCCGAGCTGCGTGCACACCACCTCGCCGCTCTCGCCCGGCGCCACCGGCTCGCCGCTCTCTGGATCGAGGAACTCGACGTGCATCTCGCGGCTGTGCAGGTGCATGCCCTGGTGCGCGTGACACTCGCCGGCCAGCGGTCCGATCACCGCCTCGCCGCAATGGTCGAACAGCTCGATGCCGAGCCGCTCGTGCAGCGAGCGGCGCAGCGCCGGGGTCAGCGCCTCGGCGGTGGAGAAGCCGAGCCGGTAGCCGAGCCTGAGCTTCTGCTGCTCGGCCGCGTCGGCGAGCGTGGCGAGGAAGGACGGCGTGCCGACGTACACCGTCGCGCCCAGCGCCGCAGCGATCTGCGCCTGCAGCTCCGAGTTGCCGACCCCGCCGTTGATCACCCGGCAGCCGAACGACTCGAAGGCGCGGTGCATGCGCAGGCCGCCCGGCATGATGTGGTACGAGAGCGTCACGTGCGCCACGTCGCCGCGCCGCACGCCCATGTGCTCGATGCTCTCGTGCAGCGCCTCGACGCCGGTCGGCTCGTCGGCGGTGCGCGGGATGTACAGCGGCCCGGGCGAGATGCTGACGCTGGCGATGCGCTCCGCCGCTACCGCCAGCATCGGCCCGAACGGCGGCGCCGTCTTCTGCGCCGCCGGCACCTCCGGCTTGCGGGTCAGCGGCACACGCCGAAACTCCTCCGCCGTCCGGATGTCCGCCGCGCGCACCCCCGCCGCGGCGAGCTTGTCGCGGTAGAAGGGCGAATCGCGCGCCACGCGCGCCAGCGCCTCACGCACCTGCTCCCAGGCGCCGGATGATGTGCCCGTGCTCATGTGCCCAAACGAATGTTTGGCTATCAAACGGAAACTTGAGGTTCAAGCAAGGGAGGCGCTCTCGCTGCGCCGATTCCCTGCGGCGGATCAAGGCACGGCAGTGGGGCAATCCCTTACGCAAGTACAGGATTCTCCCCGGTGGATTTCCCTATGTCCCAGTCGGTTTTTTACCCTAGAGGGGCTGCCGTTCTGCTGTAACGGCGTGGGGTTGGCGAGGGGTGGTCAGCAGAACGGCCGTCTTCGTCGATGCCGCCTGCTAGACCCGCCCCGGTTCTCGTTCTCAGACATGCGAAACCGCCTGCCGAACGGCAGGCCGTGTGTCCGGTGGCGGTCTACCTGGACGGGCTGCCGTCGCCAAAGAGTCAGCGGCTCATGAGGCTCGCGTTGAACCAGTTCGCCGCGATCGCCTCGGACGGCGCCGTCACCGACGCCGCCGCGCTCGACTGGCGGGAGATCGACTACCGGCACACCAGCAAGGCGCGCGCGACGTTCATGCGGACGTACGCGCCAGAGGGTGCGCGGGTCCGGCTGTCCGGGGTCAAGATGGTGCTGCGCACCGCCTGGCGCTTGGGGCTGATCGACGGCGACACCTACCATCGCGCCGTTGACTTGGATCCCATTCGCGGCGGATCGCTGGCGCGCGGTCGAGCCCTGGCGGCTGACGAAACCGAGGCCGTCTTTGCCTCCTGCCAGGCTGACACGACGCTGAGCGGGCTGCGGGACGCGGCCATGTTCGCGCTCTTTCGCACCGGCATCCGCGTCGACGAGCTCGTCCAGGTCAATCTGCCTGGCGACTACATCCCATCGCGCAACGGGGCGCCGGCCATGATCACGGTGCGCCGCGGCAAGGGCCGTAAGGCGCGCACCGCCTACTTGGCGCCGCTCTACGACGCGGTGATCCAGGCGTGGCTTGCGGTGCGCGGCACGGCCCCTGGGGCGCTGATCTGCAGCGTGCTGCGGGGGAAGGTGCGCATCAAGACGCTCACCACCGCCGCCGTCTACAACCGCTGCATCCTGCGCGCCGCCAGTGCCGGTGTCGCGCGCTTCACGCCGCATGATCAGCGCCGCACCACGGCCACCGATCTGCATGAGGATGGGGTGCCCGTCACCGACATCCGCGACGTGCTCGGACACGCGAACGTGCAGACCACCGAACGCTACATCCGCAACGATCGCGAGCGCGCCAAGCAGGCCGCCGCGATGCGACTGGCGAACCCGAAGAACCGGAGGTCCGATGTCGACTAGGACGACGAAGGTCGCCCGCGAGCTGCTGCGCCTGCGCCAGCTCGCCAACCTGACGCCGCTGCAGGTGGAGCGGAAGAGTCGCGGCAGGCTGACAGCCTCAGCACTCAGCCTGCACGAGCAGAGCTGCTTCGGGACGCCGCCGATGGCGGACCTGCGCGAGCTGGCGCGCATCTACGGTGTCCCGGCCTGGGGCCTCTTGAAGGCGGCGGGCTACGTCACCGATCAGGACGCGATCGACGCCGCCGAGGCGCTGCGCACGAAGCGGCGAGCGGCGTGACCGTTTCACGGGGATCGTTGGGCGGAGCTTCGGCAACGAAGCTCTGAGGCAAGGCGGCAGCGGCGTGGGGTCGCTGCCGGTGGGACGGGTAGCGGGCCGGCGCTGGGGCGCTGGGAGGAGAGGGTCGGACGGTGGGTGTTGGGTGCGTGGAACGCGGCGCTGAGGGGCAGCGCTGATGGACTTCGCCGGATTCGAACGGCCGAGCTTTACGCAGGTGCCGGACGAGATCTTCGACGTCCTCATGCCTGACCTGAGCGGCGCCGAGCTGAAGGTGTTGCTCTACATCTGCCGGCGCACGTTTGGCTTCGGCCGATCAGCGGCAAAGATCACCCTCGACCAACTGCTCAACGGCCATCGCAACCGCGACGGCGCCGCCCTCGATCGAGGCGCCGGTATCAGCAGCCGCGGCACCCTGGTCACCGCTCTGAAGCAGCTTCGCGAGCAGGGCATCATCGTCGTCGAGGGGCCGGACGGCCGAGCCAAAACGTACAGCCTCCGCTTCCGTTCCAGCTGTCCGAAAATCGGACAGCTGCACGAGGAGCCCGCCGATTCGGCAGGACCGGAAATCGGACCTGCGGCAGGACCGGAAATCGGACCCGCGCAGGACCGAAAATCGGACCCCCATAAGACAAACAGTTCTAGACACACAGATGGACAGACAGAGAACCCTCCTCTGCCCGCTTCACCTGGTGATCAAAACTCAGACAGCCGGAAGGTCACTTGGCTGACCCCGTTCGAGGACGCGTGGCGTGCTCAGTACGGCGGTCCCATGGAGCGTGGCAGGCACCTGAAAGGGCTCGCCGCCGCGCGCCGCGAGCTGGGTGACGCTGAAGCGCTGCGGCGGTGGCGCATCTATCTCGCCGCAGAAGACGGCAAGTTCGCACGAGGGGGCACATTCGCCTCAACCCTCGCGCAATGGACTCACCCACGAGCTGGCCGACGACCGCCGGTCATGTCGCCGGCATCCACCCCGCCACAGGGAGATTCGCATGCCCAACCAGGCGCAGCAGCCGATCCCGCCAACGACGACCGATGGTCCGACCTTGAGGACCGTGGTCGCCGCCAAGCCGAGCGTGACGGCCTCCGCACCTAAGACCTGCGCCTGCGGCGCCGTGGTGCTGGGCGCGGCGTGCCTGGCCTGTGCGCAGCGCCGCGCCGAGGCCGCGCTCTGGGACGCGATCCCCGCGGCACTCGACCGCTTCCACCTGGTGGTCGGCGCCGAGTACGCCGAGGCCTCGCTCGCCGACTTCGCGCCGGCGACGTGCGACCGCGCCCTCGCCGCGCATCGTCGCTGGCGCGCCCGCGAGCGGTTCTACGGCTTCCTGATCGCCGGCCCGTTCGGCGTCGGCAAGACGCACTTCGCCGCCGCTGCCGCGCGCCTCTGGGTGCTCGCCGGTGCGAGCTTCCGCTGGATTCCGGTCCGCGAGCTGTTCGTCTAGGTGCGCGACACCTACCAGGACGGCGCGGCGGCCTCCGAGCTCGAGGTGCTCACCGCGCTCAAGACCGCCGACGTCCTGGTGCTCGACGACCTCGGCCGCGAGGGGCGCGTGAGCGAGCAGGTGCAGTCGCTGCTGCACGCGATCCTGGATGAGCGCATCCGCCGTCGGCTGCTGACGTTCATCACGACCAACCTGCAGGGCCGTGACATCGCCGCCCGCTACGACGGCGCGATCGCGAGCCGCCTGGCGCTGTTCGATCACCTGGTGATCCGCGGCGAGGACCGGCGGCAGGAGCTGGTGTGACAGCACAGGTGCACCAGTTGGCCGACCAGAAGTCCCCGAGCCAGTCGGCGCCGCACTCGATCGAGGCGGAAGAAGGCGTGCTCGGCGGCTGCTTGCTGGACGAGTCGATGGTCGACCGTGCGCTGGAGATTCTGAAGCCGGCCGACTTCTACCGGCAGGCGCACCGCACGATCATGATCGCGTTCGCCGACCTCCGCGGGCGCGGCTCCCCGGTCGACCTGACCACGACGGCCGACATCCTGCGCGGACGCAACGAACTCGGCGACATCGGCGGCGCCACGTACCTCGCCGACCTGATCGAGCGCGTCCCGACAGCGGCCAATGTGCCGTACTACGCGCAGATTGTTCGGCGCGACGCGCAGCGGCGCCAGATCATTGCCGGGGCCAGAGAGCTGGCGCTCACGATGCGCGACAACGGCGCGCCGCTTAGCGAGTCGCTGCCGGCCGCGCTCGAGCCGCTCTTGAACATCGACCTGACGGTGCGTGGCCGACAGTCGCTGGGCGCGGCGGTCGTGCAGACGATCAGTCGGCTGGAGGAAGAGGCCTCCGGTGCGCGCAAGGTTGGTGTCACCACCGGCCTATACGGGCTCGACACACGCTTGGGCGGCTACTGCCGCGGCACGTACATCGTCATCGCCGGCCGTCCCTCGATGGGCAAGTCCAGCCTCAGTGACACGAGCGCGCTAGCCCAGCTGCGCGAAGGTCATCGCGTCGGCGTCGTCTCGCTGGAGACGAGCCGCGAGAAGTATCTGCGCCGGCTGTTCGCCAAGGTCGCCAAGGTTGACTTGAGCCGGATGAAGCAAGGGCGCCTGAACCCCGACGAGCTGCGGCGCCTGTCGCTCGCCGCCGAGGAGGTCGCCGAGTGGCCGCTCGAGATCGCCGACGACGAGTCGACGCGGTCGGACTGGGCGACGGTGCAGGTGGTCATCCGGCGCATGGTCGGTGAAGGCGCCGAGGTGATCTACATCGACCACCTGGGGCTGATTGAGCTGCCGGGGAAGTTCCAGCCCGCCGAGAAGGTCAAGCAGATCACCCGGCAAACCAAGCGGCTCGCCGAGCAGCTCGACATCCCGCTGGTGCAGCTCGTCCAGATTAACCGCGAGGCGGCCAAGCCGATGCGGAAGAACCAGCACCAGCCCGGCATGCACAACCTGCGTGAGTCGGGAACGATCGAGCAGGACGCCGACGACATCATCCTGCTGCACCGGCCCTGGTACTACGACAAGACCAAGGACGCCTCGCTCTGTGAGGCGATCATCGCGAAGCAGCGCGACGGCGCCGTCGGCGTAGTCGAGCTCCGCTTCATCGGCGAGACGGCGCAGTTCGCCGACTACCACCAGGAGGCGCTGTTCTGATGCGCGCCGCCTCCAACCACCTGCGGGGAGGACATCATGGGGAAGCGTAGTGGAGGGGAGAGCAAGCCGCGCACGCCACGCCAGCAGTCGCTTGCCGGCATGGAGGAGCTCGACATCCCGGATCTCACCATCGCCGGCGAGGAGTACGTCGAAGCCTGCAGTGAGCGCGGTCGCGCTGGCAAGCGCGTGAAGGACACCAAGGCGTCGCTCCTCGAGCAGATGCGCAAGCACAAACGCGACAAGTACCGGCTGCCGGGCACGTCGACGATGCTCTCGCTCAAGAAGGGCGAGGACGACATCAAGATCGAGATCAAAGAGCAGCCGGCCGACGAGCAGCTCGAGTAGGCCGACGGTGTTCGAGATCGTCATCCCGGGCGAGCCGCACGCGCAAGGGCGCGCGCGCGCGGTGCCGCTGATGCGCAACGGCGAGCCGGTCTTCCAACCGGGGACACGCCGCCCGATCATCCAGTTCTACGATCCGCCCGGATCGAAGGAGTGGAAGAAGGCGGCGCGGACGCACATGCTCGCCGCGCTCGCCGGGGCGCCGCCGTTCAGCGGGCCCGTCTCCCTGCAGGTCGTCGCCTACTTCAGCTGCCCGCGCTCACAGTGGCGGAAGCTCAACCCGCGCCCCGCGCGGTGGCACAGCATCCGGCCGGACGGCGACAACTGCCTCAAGGCGGTGAAGGACGCGGCCAAGGGCGTCCTCTGGCTCGACGACTCGCAGGTGTCGGTCGCGACGGTGGAAAAGGTCATCGCCGCCCAGGGCGAGGCGCCGCGCACCGTGGTGGTGGTGCGGCCGCTGGCGGCGCTCGAGCTCGTGCAGGTGCCACAGCAGCGGACCCTGTTCGGACCGGAGGCCTCCAATGGCTGACGCCGATCGCCTGGCGCTCGCCACCGACGCGCTCGGCTACCTGCTGCTGCGCGGCGGCGCGTTCGGCGACTGCGTGGTGGTGCTCGACGCCAGCAGCCTGCTGGACGCGCACCGCGCCTGGCTCGGCGCGCTGGTCTTCACGCCGATGGAGATCGCGGCGCTGGGCGCGTACCGCGGCGACGCCGCCTCGCTCGCCGAGGTCTGCCGCGTGAAGCGCCTGACCGGCGGCACGGTCGTCGAGGTCATCGCGGCGGAGGCGCTGGCGGCATGATGGCGCGCGCGCTCACGATGCAGGCGTCATCGCCGACCGCGCAGGCCTGGGCGGCGGCGCAGCGGCGCGACGGCGCGCGCCTGGTGCTGGCGCACGGCTACTTCAACCCACCCGACGCCGGCGACGTCGCCTACCTGAGCGCGGCCGCAGCGCACGGCCAGCGCCTGCTCGTGCTGGTGCAAGACGATGCGAGCTGGACCGAGGCGCGCGCGCGGTCGGAGCTGATCTCCGCGCTGCGCGGCGTCGACGTCGTCATCCCGCACGGGATCGGCATGCTCGGCATCGAGCAGGTGCTGACCTGGCTCAATCCGCACGTGTTTGTCGCGCGCCCGACGTGGCCGGCGATGGACGAGTTGGTGCGCTGGGCGAGCCCGCGCGGCATCGAGGTCGTCGTCGAGCGCGCGGCGGCCGGTCAACCGGAGGCACGATGAACGGTGCACAACTCGCCGGCCTGTCGCTCGCCAAGCTCGCGCAGACCAGCGACGGACTCATTTGGCAGCTGGCCTACCACCCGCGCCCGACCCAAGGGGCGCTGCGCTCGCTGACCATTCGCACTGGCCGCTTTGGGGAAACCGCCGAGGTGACGCCGGCGCAGCTCGCCGAGAGCGTGCGCGCGCTGTGCGCCGCCGTCGGCCTGGAGGACGTGATGGGAACCAACTCACTGGACGAGCTCGCCAAGGCCAAAGAGCGCGAGGCGAAAGAAATCGACGCGTCGATCGCTGAGCGCGAGCGCGAGTTCGAGCTGGAGATCGCCGAGCTGCGCGCCGGTCAGATCCGCGCGCGCCTTGAGGCCAAGGAGCTGCGCAAGGCCGCGGACCGGATCGCGTCGCGCCTGACGCGCGTCGCCGGCGGTCGTCCGTCGGCCAGGGGGGGGGGCAGCATGGCATTCGCCGATCAAATCCTGGAGGCGCTCGCGGCCAAGCCGAACGACACCTTCACGCGGCCCGCCCTGGCGGAGGTCTGCGGCACCGCGCCGCAGAATCTGAGCCCCGTGCTCACCAAGCTGGTGCAGGACAAGCGCATCCGGCGTGTCGAGCACGGCGTCTACCAGCACGCGCCGGCGCGGAAGGGTAAAGCGGCGTGAGCACGCCCGAGCTGCTCGACGCCGCCACCGACGGCGACGCCACGCACCTGCCGGACGCCTCGGCGCCGTGGGTGCGCCGTCTGATGGCGCTCACCCCTAACGACGTGCTGCGCGAGGCCAAGGACACCTGGCCGCAGTTGAAGCTGACCGCCTGGCGCTTCGCCTTCCTCGTCTACCGCATCCAGCGCGAGGGGCTCTTCCGCCCGTACGAGTCGCTGACCGCCTGGGCGCGCGCCGAGCTCGGCCGCGACAGCGCCGTCGTCGCCAAGTACCGGCAGTCGGCCGAGTTCGTGCTCGAGCTGGAGGACGAAGACGAGCGCGCGGCGGCGATGGCGACGCCGCCGGCCACCCTCGCCGAGGCTGGCGTGCACCGGCTGGCGAAGGTCGATCGACCTGAGGCGGTGCGCCTGGCGCAAGCGGGGATGACGCAGCGCGATCTCCGCGATGCGGTGAATGAGCGGCTGGCCGAGCGCGAGCACCGCGACGTCGGCGGCGTGCGCAACCTGCACTTCTCGGCGATCACCGTGCAGTCGCACCGCGCCTTCATGCGCGCGTACCGGCAGGCGCGCTTCCTCTGCCAGACGCCGAAGCCGCCGGACTCCGAGCTGCTCGAGCTGATCGCGCAGGAGCTGGGGAGCAGCCTGCAGATTCAGCCGGAGACGCTGCAGTGGATGGGGCGCGTCGCCTTCTCGCTGCGCTTCGTGCTCGACGAGGAGGCCGACTACGGCATCCGCCAGCAGCTCGACGCCGAGCTGGGCGAGCTGCCGGAGGACGCCGAGCGCGAGGAGCTGGGGCTGCGCTTCATCGCCGCTGGGTACGCACGCTGCATCGAGTGCGGCGCGTCGAACGGCAACGGGCTCGAGGGCAATCATTCCGTTCCGAAGTCCAAGCAGGGGCACTCAAGCCCGATGGTGCCGATGTGCGGCGCCGACCACCGCGAGTTCACCGAGAACATTGAGGCGCACTGGAAGGTGCAGAACCGCCTCTGGATGAACCGCGCCGACCTCGGCTGGTTCAAGGCGGCGATGGAGGCCTGGCTGAACGGCCGGCGCCTCGAGGAGCTGTGAGATGCTGCTCTGCTGGAACGGGCACCGCTTCTCATCCGCCATGGGGCCGGGAGTGCGCGGCATTCAGACGATCTGCCCGACCTGCGGCGCCGGCACTGAGTCCACCAGGCTGGACCGCTCCCTGCGCGTGATCGCCATCGCGCCCGAGCTGTTCATGGCGTTCCTCAGGGGCGAGGCCAGCCCGGCGGCGGTGACCGCGCACCCGCTGCCCAGCGACGCCGAGGTGGTGAACGTCGCCATCGATCGAGAGTACCCGCAGCGCCGCGCCGCGACGGTGCGCCTCCTGATCCGGTCGGCGGTGTACTCGCCGGTCAATCCGGGCGACGTGGTGCCGTCGATCGAGGGGCCGATGTTCCGGCGCGCGGCCGGAGCGGCAGGAGCCTGAGATGGCAGCCCGTCGCGCCCGCTACGACCGCCACGACGAAGCGGTCACGTTCGTCACCGCCGCGCTGCGCGCGCGCCGCTGTCGCGTGCGCATTCACCTGGGTGACGACAAGCGCCGCCGCGGCGTGACGCTCGATGTCTGGCCGCCGGGCGCGACGGCGCCGCTGGCGATCGCCGTGCGCGCCGCCACCCCGCGCCCGCAGCACCACCGCATCCGGCAGGGCGCGCGGCGCTACGAGTACGAGATCGTCGAGCTGCACTGGAATCTGCACGCGCACGGCGCGCGGCACTGCCAGCCCGATGTCTGGGTGCTGGTGCGTCTGGATGACAAGCCGGCGTCGCTGGTGCTGCCCAACCGCGCGCTCGCGCCCACGCTGCGCGCGGTGCAGCTGATCGCCAACCCGCGTCGCGGCGGCTGGTCGCGGCTGCGCGGCTACGCCGGGCGCTGGGAGCTGATCACGCAACCGGCGGCGCAGGCCGCTGCCTGAGAGGGGAGGAGGAGATGCTGCGACGATACGGATGGCCGACGGTGCCGCTGCGCTGCGCGGTGGCTGCGATGGTCCTGCTGGCGACGTCCGCGTGTAGCAGCGGCGGCGCCAGCGAGCGCGAGCAGCGCGAGGGCGAATCGGTGTGTCGCCGGTTCGGTGGCGTCGAGCGCGTCACGGCGTGCGACCCGCCCATGTGCTGCCTCTGTAACGATGGTGCGCGCCAAGACTATCGCGGGCAGTTGTGCGCCGCGGCCTGCAGCGCGCACGACGGCGAGAATCCCGGCGCGCGCACGAGTGCCTGGTTCGGCTGGACCGGCGGCACGGCCGAGTGCGGCGACGGCAGCAAGTTCACCTTGTCGCTCGTCGGCTGCGCCTTCGGCGGCAAAGGCTGACCATGCGCCTCCTGGCAAAGTACGCGGCGCTGTTGCTGTTCGCGTTGCTGGTGAGCCGGCTGCTGCATGCGGCCTGCGCGCCGGCGCCGGCACTCAATCGAGTGGGGGCGGCGGAGGACGGGGTGCTCGCGGCGGTGGCGGAGTACTGCGACGCCACTGGAGCCGCGGGAGCGGTGTTGGGGCTGGATGGGGAGGCGCCGGTCGGGATCACGATTCTGTGCCCGGCCGGCGCCGAGCAACTGGCTGACGCATACACGGCGCAGAAAGCGGCGCCGACGCTCGCCGCACGACCGGCGACGGGCGGGATCTGAGGCGGACGGTCGATGCTGCTCGCCGCGCCAGATGTCCCGGCACCGCCGATGTGGACGTCGCCGTCTGAGTACGACGCGCGCTCCTGCAACCGCTGCGGCGACTGCTGCGAGGCATTCTGGCTGCCGTCGATCTTCCAGCTCACCGACGCGCTGGTGTGGGCATTTCACGACTGCACCAGAGGGTGCATCCAAAGCGCCCTGAGAGGGCTCGCGCCCTACTACGAGCTCGCACAGCGACGGTGTGCGCTCACGCCATGCGCGGAACGCGATCGCGACTGGCACACGACGCTACGCCTGCAGGCCGAGTGGCTGCTCGACCTGGAACCCATCCCTGAGCCGCACCTGAACCACGAGCGGTATCGGTGCACGCGTTTCGAGCGTGCGCCGGACGGGAGCGGCGGCTGCACGCGCTACGAAGACCGGCCGCAGGCGTGCCGGATGTTTCCGTACACGCGGATCGTGGATGGCGTGCGGCGCGGCCCGAGCGCGGCCACGTACCCGCGCTGCGCTTGGTACGTGAACATCATCGACGTGCATCGCGCGCCGCCAGCGGCCGACATCAAGCCCGGCCAGGCGCCGGCACCGACGGAGGACCAATGTCAGACGCTCGCCCCCTGATCATCTTCCACGCCGATTGCACCGACGGCTTCACCGCCGCATGGATCGCCGCGCGCGCCCTCGGCGACGTCGAGCTGTTCCCGGCGTTCTACGGCGTGCCGCCGCCGGACGTGACCGACCGGACGGTCTGGATGCTGGACTTCGCCTATCCGCGCTCAGTGATGGAGCAGCTCGGGCGCGCCGCGGCGGAGCTCGGCGTCATCGACCACCACCAGACCGCCGCCGCGGCGCTCGCCGGGCTCGAGGCGCAGATGCTCGCCGAGGGCCGCAGGGTCGGCGTCATCTTCGAGCAGGAGCGGAGCGGCGCCGGCTTAGCCTGGGACTATTTCGTCGAGGGCGGCGACTACGCGGTGCCGGCGGTGCTGCAGAACGCCGAGTGGCTGGCGCTCTATGTCGAGGACCGCGATCTGTGGCGCTGGAAGCTGCACCGCAGCCGCCTGGTCAGCGCTGGCATTGAGGCGGTGCCGAAGACGCTGGAGGCCTGGGACGCGCTGGCGGCGCGCTCACCCGGCGAGCTGGCCGTCGATGGCCTCATCATCGAGCGGTATCGGCGCATTTGCATCGCCGCCGCGGTGACGCTGGCGCGGCCGGCGCGGATCGGCGGTGCCGAGATCCTGCTCGCCAACTCGTCGGAGATGCGCTTCGCCTCCGACACCGCCCATGAGCTTGCCGCCGGTCGGCCGTTTGGCGCCACGTGGTGGCTGCGCGCCGACGGCAAGGTGCAGTTCAGCCTGCGGTCGCGCGAGGACGGCGTTGACGTCTCTGAGGTCGCCAAGCAGTACGGCGGCGGCGGGCATCGGCACGCGGCCGGGTTCCAGGTGCCGTTCGAGCAGCTCGGGAGCTTCGTCGCCGAAGCGCCGGCAGCGGAGGCGCGATGAGCGGCGCCGTTGCCGACCAACCCCACACTCAGGCGTTGGTGATCTCCGAGGAGAACGCGGCGCGCTGTGCGGCGGTGGTGAAGTACGCCGAGGCCCATCGCATCGACGGCGCCGGCCTTCGCGCCATCTGCGCCCGACGCCGCCGGCCAGTGGGTGACGATCCGGGCCACATCGCCAATCTCGACGACGGGGTCCGGTGCGTCTTCTCGATCGAGGAGCATCCCGGCGGCTGGGCGCGCCACCTGTCGATCACCGTGCGCGGACACCTGCCGATCCCGGCGCTCGCCGGCGTCATCATGCAGTGGTTCGGCTTTCGCGGCGCTGTCGACTCACCGGTTGTCGCCGCCTGGCCGGAAGACTGCCCGCTCGGGCGCGCCGCCAACCTCGTCGAGATGATCGGGCACTGAGATGCGCCGTCGAGCAGAGGCCGGGAATCGCAAACGGTCGACCGGCACGCGGCGCAAGTCCGCGCCTCGCAAGCCGCGCCGCCGGCCGGCCCCCGCGCCCCGCGCCGATCGCCGCGCCGGTGAGGCGGTCGTCATCCTGGCCGTGGGCAGCCTGGTGCTGCCCGCCCTGGCGGTGGCGCCGCTGATCATCGGCCCGCTCGCCTGGTGCACGTGCGTGGCGTCGCTGGTGCTGGGCGGGATGCGCGGCGAGGTCTCAGCGCCGCCGCTGCGGAGAAACGGATGAGCGTGTGCACCTACACCGATCCACGCATGCCGTCGTGCGGCTGCGAGTCCTGCATCGAGTCTCGGCGGCGCCAGGCTGAGGTGGAGGCTTACGTGAAGCGGGCATCGGCGGCGCTGGGCGGGGAGCCGCCGCCGATGCCGTGGCGCATCGTCGCAGCGCTCGGCATCGAGCTCGTCGCCGTCCTCGGGTTCCTCGGGTGGATCGTTTGGGAGGTCGCGCGATGATGACCGCCGAGCAGTTCCGCGCACACGTGAAGACGCTTCCCGATCGACTGCGTGAGCGAGCGGCGGACAGAGAGCGCACCGAGGACGAGTACTTCGAGCAGCTCGGCGTCGTCGTCGAGCGCTACCCGATCGGCGGGTTCAGGAGGAGGACGTGATGGGCGCCCACCTGATCGACGGCCAATTCCAGAGCGACAAGTACCCGACCTGTCCGCGCGGCAAGGTGCCGCTGAGCGTCAAGGATCCAGTCGCGCAGCCGCACCTGTGGCGGTACGCCCAGGACTGGCGCCGCGTCGATGCAGAGTTCTCCGATGATCTGGAGACGGCGCTGAAGGCGGCAGGATATGCGCCGCCGGCGGCAGCGTCAGGTGAGAGGGTAGCTGCGGACCTCCTCACTAGGGCACGAAGGGCGCTTTCAACCATCCGACAGGCCGAAGACCCGGACAGCCGTATCAGCGACGAGGAGGTCGCGGACGCGCAGTGCGTGCTGGCCGACGCATTCAATGCCCTCGACGACCACCTGACGCACGACCGGGCGATGGCGCTGCCGCGAGACTGGATACGGCTCGAACAGCAGCCGATCCCCATGCTCCTCTTCTGTCCGCGCTGTGCCGCGCAGCACGTCGACGTGCCGCAGCCGGAGAAGGACTGGGAGAACCCGCCGCACCGCTCGCACGAGTGTCAGGCGTGCAGCTACGTCTGGCGCCCGGCGGATGTCGCCACCACCGGCGTGGCGTCGATCGCCACCAGGGGCAGCCGCGATGGCGTCGCGCATCCAGCGCTAGCCCTCAGCGAGGTGGCGCTGATTGCAGCAGCGGTGCGCGCCGAACGGGCCCTGAACAACAGGGACGAGCTAGCTGCACTGGTGTGCGGTCACTTGGTTCGATTCTGGGAAAACCCGGTTGGGCCGAGCCTGTTCATTTGCCAGTGGTGTAAGGCGTCCGCGCGCCGCGCCGAGGATCTGGTTCACGAGACACACTGCCGCGCAGCGCGAGCGCTCCTAGGGGCCGCCTGCTCGCTCCTCGATGCCGGCTACGTCATCGGCAACAGCGACCGCACCCGGTGGCGCACGCTCGACGGCCACGGCTTCGCCCGCTGGACCGACGATCTCGACGCGGCACTGCACTTCGCGCGCCGCCGCGACGCCGAGGCCTTCGCTGCCGAGGACGAGGACGCCTGGTGCATCCTGACCGTCGGTGAGGCGGCGGCGGGAGCTTCGGCGCCGAAGCTCGCGGCATCAACGGAGGGCTTCCTGGGGTGATGGTGACGAATGGATAGGTTTCCAGACGACCACTACATCGAGGCGCTGCAGGGGTTCCGGAAGCTGCCGCCCGGTCGTGTGCGCCAGGTGATGGCGCGGCGCGCGGCTTACTTGCACGGCAAGATCGAGCGCCGCCTCGACGCGTTCGATGGCGCCAGCAAGTTCATGCTCAGCGAGCTCGCGGCGATCGCGCAGATGATCGAGCTGTTTTCCGCGAACGTGGCCGATCAGGCCGGTGCATCGCCACAGCCGGACGTCTTTCGGATCGCGCAGTTAGAAGAACTGCTGTGGCGCGGGCTGGAGTTCGGCGGCCACGCCGACGACTGCGCCGAGCGGCCGTGCGACTGCGGGTTGACGGAATGGGAGGAGCAGATCCGTGCGGCGCTCGGGTCGCGTCCAAGCGCCGCACCGACGGACGGCGCTTCGTCGCCGAAGCTCAGTGACGGAGGTCGGTCGTGACCCAGCTCGCACCGGATCGCCTCCACGAGGGGGAAGAGCGTGCAGCGCACATACAACCGCCTGAGAGCTACAACGAGACGCTACGCGACTACCTCGACGTTGAGATCGGGCGCGCCGTCCTCGGAGATCCCCAGCGCACCCTAATTGAGGTCGCCGCCGCCAGCGGCCTCTCGCGCAGCGGCGTGTTCTTCGTCGAGCGCCGCTACCTGCTGAAGCTCGGCCGCGCCGTGCGCGAGCTGGAGGACTGACGGTGACCACGCAGCGCCGCACCTGCCCCTGCGGAGAGCCGCTGGTCCCGACGGCCGAGATCGAGCCGGGTACGCCGCGCCGCATCTGGCGATGCAGAAATCTGCACGAGGTCGTGCAGCGGGACACCGACGCGCTACCGCCGACGCCGCCACCAGCACCGCCGCGCGGACAGATGGGGCTGCTCTGAAAGGACCTGTCCAGGTGACGAAGAAGGCGAAGCCGAGCAGTCGGAAGCGATACCCCATGGGGCGGCGCAAGAATGCGATACCTCATGGGGCGCCCGAGCCAGTTGCGTCGTATTTTGATCCGACGCGCGGCGGCACCAAGTGCGGTGCCAAGAAGAAACAGGGCCCTGGCTACTGCACGCGTGCCGCCGGCTACAACACCGATCACCTCGGCCAGGGGAAGTGCGACCTGCACGGCGGCAAGACGCCCATCAAGCATGGCCGGTACTCCAAGGTGAAGCGCAAGGATCTGCGTGAGCACGTCGCCGAGCTCGAACAGGACCCCGACCCGCTCGACCTGACGCCCGACCTGCACATGATGCGGGCGCTCTGGCGCAGCCTGGTCGAGAAGAAGAAGGCCGATCCGCTCGACGCCGCGCGCCTGCTCGCCGAGGCGACGCGCATCGTCGAGCGCATGGAGCGGATCCGCAATGCCAACGCGATCAGCCACCGAGATCTCAACCGAGTGATGCACGAGATGGGCCGCGTCGTGGAGGCCTTCGTCGAGGACCAGGCGATCCGCGACAAAATCCGCGACGGCTGGCTGAGCATCAAGCTCGCATGAGCCTCGCGCGCGCCATGCTGGACCATCCAGGCCTCGCGACGCCGCGCGAGAGTGCCTGGCGGACCGCGCTGCGCTCGGCCGCCTCCGGGCTGGTGGGCTCGACCGCCATCGCCGATGCGGAGCGACAGCTGTCCGGCCCGCCGCGCGATCCGGAGGCCCGGCGGCAGTTCCTGGGCAACCCGTGGAAGTACTTCGACGAGATCCTCGGCTGGCGGCTGACCAATCAGCAGGAGCGCGCGCTCGAAGAGATTGAGCAGCGCGATCGCCTGTTGATCGCCGCCGCGAACAATGTCGGGAAGACCTGGCTTCTGGGCGGGTACGCCGTCTATGCGATGGACGTCGGCGCCACGCCGCCCGACGATGCCCGCGACCTGGCCGAGCGCGGCACCATGCTGCTGCTGCCTGGTCCCGACCACGACACCATCAAGGGCTCGATCTGGCGCGAGATCCTGATGCACCTCCGGCGTGCGCTGGCCCGCGGGATGGGCATGCCGGGTGAGTGGTCGGAGAAGTCCGTGCTCTGGCGCGTCCGGCCGGACTGGTTCGCCGAGGCGTTCTCGCCGCAGCGCAAGGTCGGCCGCGAGGTCACGCACACCGCCAGCGGCCGCCACGGCGAGAACATGCTGGCGATCATCGAAGAGGGCCAGGGGGTCGAGGAGCCGGTATGGCGCGGCGCCGAGGGTATGTGCTCCGGCGAGGGCAACAAGATCGTCTCGGCCTTCAACCCAACCGAGCCGATGGGCGCGGCCTACGCGCGCGCGCAGCGCGGCGAGTACTTCGTGCTCCACATCGACGCCCTCGGCCATCCGAACGTCCGGGAGCGCCGCACCGTCGTGCAGTCAGCCATCTCGTTTCGCACGATCGACCGCCGCGTGCGGGCCGACTGCGTCGACCGCGGCGCCCTCGGCCAGGCGCAGCCGGATCCGCAGCACCATGATTTCCTCTACGCGCTGCCGCCGGCGAATGCTGAAGAGCGCGGGCCTCGGGCCGACGGCGTTCCTGGCCATCCGGACGGCGCGGTGCGAGTCTACCGCCCGAACGGCATCTTCCAGGGCCAGGTTCTCGGCCGCTGGCCGGACTCCAGCAACACCGGGCTCTTCGACCTGGTGTCGCTGAACGCGGCGATCGCCCGCTGGCGCGCCGCGCCTGAACCGTCGACACCGCCGAGCCGCATCGGCTTCGACGCCGCGCGCGAGGGCGACGACGACAGCGTGCTGGCGCCGGCCTGGGGCGACAGCGCCGAGGCCCTGCTGCGCGCGTATGCCGACGCGCGCCACGAGGGCGAGGCGGCGCTGCAGGAGCTGCTCGCCACGCGCCGGGTGCGCGTCGGTATGATGACCGTGCTGCAGAAGGGCAAGGGCCCGGAGGTCGCGCAGCAGGCGGCGGCGATCTATCCGCGCTCACCGTGGAACGTCGACGAGGGCGGCGTCGGCGCGTCGGTGCTCGATCATGCGGCGGCGGTGATGCATATCGACGCGGTCGGCGTCAGCTTCTCGGCTCTGGCACCGACGCCGACACCGGGTGAGCGCTGGTCGGAGAACATGCGCACGGCGCTCTATCTGCGCGCGGCGATGCTGGTCGCGCGGGGCCTGGTCGACGTGCCGGACGATCCGCTGCTGCGCGAGGAGCTGATCGCGCATCGACTGCTCTACAAGTCGCGCGTGTTCAAGGTCGTCGACCGCTGGGGCCAGGAGGTCAAAGAGCGGAAGCCGTCAGTGCTGCTGCTGTCCAAGGATGAGGTCAAGTCGGAGATCGGCCGTTCGCCAGACCGCGCCGACGCCTTCGTGCTGGCGCTGTACGCCCCGCCGAGTGCTCCGACAGCATCGTTCCGGGTGCTGACCGATGACAGCGACCTGGTGCAGCCGATGCAGCAGGCGCCGAACGACGACGAGCGGATCGCGAGCACGTACCCCGGCGCCGAGGACGTCGACCGGCAGGAGACCTGCGGCGGCTGCGCGAACAAGGGCGAGCGCAACGGGCGGCCGTGGTGCACGGCGCGGCGGTTCGGGATCCGGGAGAATGACCTGGCGTGCGACCGGTACGAGCCGGCGAGGAAGGGGTGAGCGGGGGGTGAGCGATGGCGATTGAGATCCGCATCGACGGCGAGCTCGTGGAGCTGCCGCCGCGGCGCGCGGAGATGATCCGCCAGCTGGTCAAGGCCGAGCTCGAGCTGGACCTGATGGAGGTCGGCGAGGTGCGCTTCCGGCTGAGCCACGAGAAGGTCACGATGCAGCCGACCAAGAGTAACCCGCCTGTGCGGGTACTTGGTTGGCGAGAATGGCGGGCCGGACGAAATGCGACCAAACAATCTAGCCGCGACGTTGACGATGATGGCACCATCAAGTAGCTGGCTCACACCATGCGACCGCTTTCCCGTTTAGTCTTGGCCTTCGGGATCCTGATGAGCTCGCCCTCGACGGCGGCAGAACTCATCCAGGTCGTTGACGTAACGATCCTCACGATCCCCGCGGGCGGTTGCCCTACGGCCAGTCATTCTCAGTATCTGCCCGCTGCACCTCCCCCTGGTGTGCAGTCCCTGACGTCGGCGCTCCGGATAGACCAGGTCGTTCCGATAGGACCCTGCGACGGCCCCCCTGCGGCTGGCATCCAAGTCGTTCTTCGGATCGATTGCACTCAACTGCCGTGCGATGGACAGGCCGTTCTCTACGAAGGGAATAGTCGAGGTCCCGTGATCCCGGCGGACGGCGTTGTCCGCCTGGTGTCATACGCGCTGTATGCTCCCCCGTTCGGTGTTGGTGAGGAGACCTACTACGTGGCCCGCACCGACTGTGGAGATGGTATCGTTGCGGGCTGGGAAACCTGCGACGATGGCAACACCCTCGACGGGGACTGTTGTTCTGCGCAATGCGATCAAGAGGCCGATGGCAATCCATGCTCCGATGGCGATGTTTGCACGTTGGAGGATCGCTGCCAGAACGGGATATGCGCGAGCGTGGGTGACGCCGACTGCGTGGATGGGGATGCCTGCACAAGAGACCACTGCGATCCGACACTCGGGTGCATCCACGATCCCAGCCGATGGCAAGAGTGTGCGCATGCGGCCAAGAGCCAGATCCTCGTCAAGAACTCGGACGACGACGGCAAGGATCGGTTGCTCTGGAAATGGCTGCAGGGCGACGAACTGAGCCCCGCCGAGTTCGCCGATTCGTCTCAAGCCTCATACGCCGTCTGCATCTACGCAGGAAACGACGCTGGCTTGGTTGCACAGGCCGGCGTGCCTGCAGGCACAGGCTGGGAACCTCTCGGAGCGACACGATATCGCTTCAAGGAAGCGACCCCCGATGGCCTCGACAAGGTTATACTTGGTGGTGGAGCGACAGGCCGGGCAAAGGCGATTATGATGGGCAGGGGAGCCTCCTTGCCGGACATCGCTCTCCCGCTCGAGCCGCCGCTCGTCATGCAGTGGAGACGCGAGAATTCGTCCCTGTGTCTGGAGAGCGTGTTTTCTGCAGATGACGTCGTGAAGAACAACACAGAGTTGTTCAAGGCGCGCAACCCGTAGCACCTTGCAGCGCTGCTGCCCCGCTTAAACCCATCACCCGCCGTGGCGTTGATCTCCTTGATGGCCCGTTCGAGGGCGTCGCGGACGCACTTGACGTTGTAGCGCACCGCCAGCTACACGCTGTTTCAGCAACACCGTAGCGATCCCGAATGAGGGCGCTGCGCTCGGAGCAACACTCCTGAGCCGGCGCCCTCTTTCTTTTCCGGCTCAGGAACCCGCGAGGGGAGGCCTGGGCTGGTGGGACGGCGACGGAAGTGGCGGCACGGTGGAAGCGGCGCACCAGCGCCGCGACATGACGGCGCGCCCGCGGGCCAGCCGCCACGCGTCCCTGCCGCGCGCGGTGGCGGCGGCTACGGCCGCACCGCACGCGCGCTCGCCTCTGGTGTCCTGCCGTACGACGAGCACGTCGATGCCGTCGCCGAGGTCTACACGCGCGCCGCCGGCGAGCTCGCCAGTGAGCTGCGCGACGGCGACCTCGACGAGCTGCAGCACGAGACCTTCGCGTTGCTGAACCGCCCTGACGTGATGGCAAAGGCCGTGCGCCTCGAGCCCGGCTGGTACCAGGCGTCGGGCAACACGCTGGTCGGTCACCCGCGCCAGCACAGCGCCATCCTGCACATCAACGAGTTCGGCGTCGTCGACAGCCCCGATGCCAAGTCGCGCTGGTTCGAGAAGCCCGGCCTGAACGGCTTCACGCTGCTACGCGACATGGCGCAGGTCGACATCCTGGCGGCGATCGACCTCACCTTCATCCGCCAGGCGCTGCGCTTCATGCGGCCGGAGGTCGACGAGCTGCCGCAGGGGCTGCGCATCGCGCGCGTCGACGGTGAGAAGATCACCGACGGGGAGAAGCCCGAAGTGCAGCGCCTCGAGCGGATGCTGTTCAACGGCGGCGACGTCGACGACTACTTCGAGCGCCGGCGCCTGCAGCGCTCAGACCTGGTCAGCTTCGCCACCAAGTACCTGCGCGACTCGTTGGCCGCCGACGCCTGCCCGATCGAGCTGACGCGCACGCCGGCCGGCAAGCTGTCGGGCTGGCACAACGTCGACTTCACGACCTTCCGCCTCTGCAGCGAGTACGGCTACGAGGGCCGCGACGAGATCGGCGCCGTGCAGCTGCTCGACGGCGTCCCGCAGCTCGCCTTCGAGCAGCGCGACTTCCTCTACGAGATCCGCAACCCGCGCACCGACATTCGCTCCGGCGGCTACGGCTACGCCGAGAACGAGATGCTGCTGCGCATGGTCACCGGGTACCTGAACACGGTCGACTTCAACCTGGCAGGGCTCAACCGGAACGCCACGCCGCGCGGCATCCTGACCCTGATCGGCAAGGGCATCTTCAACGACGGCAACCAGCTCGACGCCAACAAGCGCCTCATCCAGGCGATGATGACCGGGCCGCAGAACCGCTTCAAATTCCCGATGATCGCGGCCGAGGACGGCCCCGGCGCCATCTGGACGCCGATGGACCAGTTCGACGAGATGCTGTTCATGCGGCTCGTCATCTTCCTGGTGGCGATCGCCTGCGCCGTGAAGGGCTGCGATCCAGCGGCGCTCAGCTTCGACAGCTTCAGCTCGCGCACCTCGTCGCTCTCCGGCAGCGACACCGAGGAGAAGCTGTCGTTCAGCCGCAACAAAGGTCTGCTGCCGGTCCTCGACTTCGCCGAGCGCATTCCGTCGATCCTCGTCGGCATCGCCAACCCGAAGTACCGCGCCAAGCTGGTCGGGCTGCACGAAGAGGACGAGCAGCGGAAGCACGAGCTGATCAAGCTCAGCTCGACCACCGACGAGATCCGGGCGATGCGCGGCGCCGAGCCGCTCGAGGACGAGGTGCTGGGCGGCGCGATCGCCGGCAACCCGCCGATGATGGGCCTGTACATGGCCCGTCAGGGCGTGAACGCGGCCGGCGGCGACCAGGGCGACGAGGACGGCGCCGACGACGCGCCGCCGCGGCCGAAGACGAAGCCGCGCACCCGCGAGGACGACGACGCCATCACCAAAGCGGCCGTCGTGGTGATCCACCGTGACGTCGAGGCCTGATGCCTGCGCTCGAGCTGCTCGTCGCGCTGGCGACCGCGGCGTTCATCCTCTGGCGGATCGCCGCCTACCAGTGCGCGCTCGCGCACCGCAGAGACGCCATCACGGCCGTCTGGACGGCCATCGACCCTGACGAAGGAGGACCTATGTCAACGATCACCGGCACGCTCGAGATGGAGCGTGGCCAGCGCAAGCGCATCACCATCACCGGCCTCGATCGACGCCGCCAGTTCGTCGACCTCGAGGCGCTGATCCTCAGCGTCGCCGGCGCGCCCGTGGTGCGCGTCGAGGAGGAGACCGACCCGGCCTTCCCCGACTCGTTCATCGTCACCGCGCTCGATGTCGGCGAGTGTGACCTGCAGCTGGAGTGCGACGCGCGGCCCGGCGAGGGCAGTGTGGCGCTCGCCGACCGCCGCCACGTCGTCGTGCGCTCGCCGGATGCGATCGCCACGAAGTGGAACGAGGTCGATTTGCCGGACCTCGAGCCGGTGGGCGGCGAAGCCGGCACCGGCGAGCAGACCGGCGGCGAGCAGACCGGCGGCGACGACTCCCAGAACCAGTAACCGTACCGCCGACGACGGGAGCCTCGCGTGGATCGCGTGGAGATCAGAGGGCAGCTCAGCACCGCGGAAGCCGCGGCGGCCTGGGTTGCCCTCTTCCCGTCGCCGGGCGTCTACGACGTCACCGCCGCCGAGCACCTCCATAAGGCGGCGAGCGCCGGGTCCGAGGAGAGCTTCGACGAGTGGTTCTTGCGGCGCCTCTTCGAGGTCACCCGCGAACGCCTCCGCACGGCGCAGGACGCCATGTGGCAGGTGATGGACGACTTCCTGCGCGCCAACCGCGTCGTCGCGCCCAGCGCCGTCGACCAGTGGGAGCTGCACCAACGCCTGTTCGACCTGTCGCAGGCCTCGACGGCGCGCATCGTCGGCCTGCGCGTGCCGGCGCCGGTCACCGAGCGCCTGCTGGCGATGGGCTGGCGGCCGGCCGAGGTCCTCGACTTCCCGGCGATCGCCTACCGCATCGGCCGGATCTACGAGCAGCTCGAGCAACACGCGCCGACGACCTGGCCGAAGCTGCTGGAGCTCGCCGGGTCCAAGCCGCTCGGCCTCATCGAGCAGGCCGCGATCGACCATGCGCGCGCGCGGGCCGGCATCTACCTGAAGCCGATCTTCGACGAGACCGGCGCCGTGTGGTCGGCGCAGCGCGAGCTGGCGCCGCTGCGCCGCCTCACCGCCGCCGCGATCGAGCAGCGCGCCGGCCGCCGCGCCGTCGCGCACGAGCTCGGCAAGGTTGAGCGCGCCCAGGGCGTCTTCCGCAACGCCGAGCGCGTCGCGCGCACCGAGATGGCGGAGGCCTCCAACCGCGGCAACTGGAACGCCACCTCGGGCGGCTGGGACGCCGAGCAGCTGCTCTACCGGCCGACGTCGTCGACGCCGTGCAAGGTGTGCCTGCGGCTCTTCAAGCTGCCCGACGGCATGCCGCGGCTGTACACGCGCGCCGAGGTCGAGGCCGGCGACGCCCTTGGCGTGAACAGCGGCCCGTCGAAGGACTGGCACGTGCGCATCGGGCCGATTCACCCGAACTGCGTCTGTCCGAGCTGGCAGCGCTGGCACGAGGCGATGCGACCACTGCTCGCACGGCGCGCGCCGGCGTTCGCGAAGATGATCGCCGACCTGAAGGTGTTCCCGACCCAGGAGGCTGCATGACGCCGATGATGGTGACGCCGTACAGCACCATGGAGTCGACCGACGCGTCGTGCCTGCCTGACGCGCCCGCGGTGGCCGCCCCCGGCGATCACCGGCAGCTCGGGCCGGAAGAAGAGCTGTTGTTCGCCATCATCAACAACGCGATCGAGGACTACCTGCGCGGCGCGGCGCCCGCGCCGATGTACAGGCGCGCGCTCCGCGAGCAGGCGGAGATGTATTTCCTCTCGCCGCTGACGCATTGGGGCTCGTACCTCTATTGCTGCCGCGTCCTCGGACTGGATCCGCAGTACGTCTGGGACCACCGCGCCCATTGGCGGCGGTGGTACACCGGTGGCGGCCGAGCCCCGGGCATCGCCAGCGGACAGGCGGCCGCATGAGCGTCGAGATCCTCGACGCGGCCACCGAAGCGCGGTGCGCCCCGGACATGATCGCGCCGCCGCGCGTCGGCGACGGACGCCAGCTGACGCCCTGCGAAAGCCTGGTCTTCGCGATCCTGATGGAGGCGATGCGCGACTACATGATTGGCCGACCGGCGATCCGCATGGACGCGGAGCGATGGTTCTGCGGTCGCAGTCGCGCATTCGGCCAGTACCGCTGGTGCTGCGACATCCTCAAGCTCGACCCGGAGTACCTCTGGGCGAATCGTCATCGCTGGAAGCTGGCGCAGCAGCAGAGCGGCAGCCGCACGACAGTGGTCGTGCTGCGCGCCGCGGCCTGACCACAGGGGGAACGATGCAAGTCTCACGAAAGCACGTCACCGACTTCGAACGGCGCGTTGCCCGTGGCTTCGCTGCGATGCACGCGCGCCTCACCGACCTGCAGCGCCAGGTCGAGGCCCATGGCTTGGCGATCAAGGAGACGCTGCACCTCTCGACCGCGCAGATGGCGCGCTTCCGCCAGCGCGTCGACGAGCTGCACACGGAGCTGTCGGCCGCGGCGGCAATCGGCGAGTGGCTGGCCGACCTCGGCCACGGCGTCAACGTCCCGGGCGCGTTCGCCCGCGCCATGACCTTTGCCGAGCTCGGCGCGCTCGAGCGTGAGGCGAGCTCGGTGACGCCGCCGGTCGAGGTCGACTTCTTCGACCTGATCGGGCCCGACCCCGAGGCGCGTCCGCAGGGCATGCTCGCGCGCTGGCTGGGGAGGCGCGCGGCGTGAGCCCGACCAGCGCCACGATGGTGTGGCCGCGGCCGGCGCTGTTCGGCGTCTGGTACGCGGCGCACCCGGGCTGCGCGGCCGCGGCGTTCGAGCGCGCAGGCGTCGAGGCGGGCCTGCGTGTCGTGCTCGAGCCGGATGGGCTCGGCGGCGTCTTGGCGCTCGCCGAGGGTCGCCTGCCGGTGGTCTTCGTCACCGTCGCGCGCCACCGGGCATACGCGCTGCTGAACTGAAGGAGGAGCGATGGGAATCGGCGCACGTCTCATGGGCCTGTTGCGGCGGACACCGCCACCGCCGGCCGCCGCGAGCGGTTCAGCGCACGTGCTGCCGGGCGCGCTGCGTCATCCGTTGCCCGCCCCACCGGCGGAGGCCGCGCCGCGCCGCCGCGGCCCGCTCGCCCTGGTGCTGCGCGGCGGAGGCGACACGCTGGCCAAGTGCGGCTCGTCATTCGACGAGCGCATGCAGGCTGGGAGCATCGTCTTCTACGCGGCGCGCGAGGAGTACTCCGTCGCCCCAGTGCCGACGTCGACCACCGACGACATCCGGGAGCGCATCTTCCGCCTGCTCGAGGCCGCCGACACCACCGACGTCCTGACGCCGATCATGCGCCTTCCGAGTGATGCCCGCGCACGGCTGGTCGACCGCCTGCAGGCCTACGGCACCTACGAGGCGCTCCGCCTCGTTGCTGACATCGCGGATCGCGCGGCGGTCACTCCGGCGGCCTGACGTGTTCTTCCGACGCGCCGCCGCGCGCACCGCGGCGATCGACGAGCGCGCGCACCACGCCGCGACCTCTCCGCAGAACGACCGGCCCGTGCCGACGACCGCGCAGATGAAGGCCGGCAACTACAAGCACGGCCACCTTCAGGTGCAGGGGCTGCGTATCGCCATCGAGAACCCGGCCGGCTCGGTGCGCTCGGGCGTCACCGCCGAGGGCAAGATTTGGCGCACGGTGCTGCAGCACCACTACGGCCGGCTGAAGGGCACCGAGGGTGCCGACGGCGACCAGGTCGACGTCTTCATCGGGCCGCATCCGGACAGCGAGCTCGTCTTCGTCATCGACCAGGTCCTCGGCAGCAAGTTCGACGAGCACAAGGTCATCGTGGGCGCGCAATCGGAGGCGGAGGCGCGCGAGATCTATCTGGCCAACTACCAGCGCGGATGGCAGGGCCTCGGCGCGATCACGGCGCTGCCGATGGCCGAGTTCAAGCAGTGGCTCGAGCACCACGACACCACCGTGCCGATGGCCACCAACCGGTTGCCGGCGCACCTGGTGTTCACGAAGGCGCGCGGACTGCTGCGGTGGCTGTTCCGCAAGGCGGACGTCCTGCAGCCGGGTAGCCGTGGCGGCCGCTTCTACATCGACCACGCCGGCCACATCCGGTACGGCGTGCCGCCCGATGCCGTGAAGCCGTTTGCCGGCGCGTCCTCAGCGCGGCAGGTCGCGCAGATCACGTCGAAGAAGAGCGGACTGTTCGCCGGGCGCGCCGTGCGCTCAACGGAGGACACTGCGGAGATCTTCCGCGGCATCGTCGACCACGATCGCGAGCGATTCTGGATGCTCCATCTCGCAGAGAACGGGCGCCCGCTCGCTGTCGAATGCATCAGCCAGGGCTCGATCAACCAGTCGATCGTCCACCCGCGCGAGACGTTCAAGAACGCGGTCGCGCTCGGCACCAAGCGCGTCGCGTTCGTCCACAACCATCCGAGCGAGGACCCGCGTCCGAGTAAGGAGGACGTCGACATCACCGAGCGCCTGCGATCGGTGGCTGGCCAACTCGGTATCGACGTCACGCACCATGTGGTCGTGGGCGGCCGCGGGTACTGCGATGTTGAAAACCCACAGCCCGTTCGTTGGAGCGATCCATCACCCACGAAGCGGCGTCAGCTGCGGCAGATTGAGGGGCAGATCGATCGTGACCCAGGCGACGTGCCATGGCCGCAGATCTTCGGCTCTCACATGCAAGGCGCGTATGACGTCGCCCGTGTCGGACGCGTGCTGTTCGATCCCGGCGACCACCTGGCTGCGGTGCTGCTGCTCGATACCAAGATGAAGGCGGTGGGAATCTACCCGCTCGCCCACGAGTCGATCGACCAAGGCTTCGCGGGTCGCCTCGCCACCGTGCTTGCGGGATCCAACGCGAATTCGTTCGTCCTGGTGGCAAGCGCTGACGGACCGCAATGGCTGCGCGACTTGGATGCCGCACACGCCGTGGCGGAAGGGATCGGCAATCAGGTGGGCTTGGGCCTGCTCGATGCGGTCGCCGTAGCAGCCAACGGCTTCCATTCGGTCAGGGATGACGGTCCGATCTCGGGGGCGCGACTGTGAAGCAGGTCGGCATCGTTCGGTTTGCCGTCGAGGAACATCACGCCGAAGGACGGATCGGGTGCTCGGTACGGCTCGGCCACGGACACAGCGTAGGCGCCTGCCCACTGGCGGCGCAAGAGGAGGCGTCATCATGAGCGAACGCATCAGCAAGCTCCGCGCGAGGGCCTTTGTCCTCACCAGCGCCAACACGTGGTACCGTATCGACTTGGACCCCGGCGTTTCGCGGCTGAAGCTGCAGCCGCGTGGCACCAATGACATCCTCGTCCGGTTCGAGGTGCCCCCCGGCACCGCTCCGGCCGCGGCGCCGGCGACCACCGACGCCGACCTGGCGACGGCGCGCGCCTGGACACTCGCCGGAGACCCGGGGCAGCTGATCGAGGAAGAGCTGACCGGCACCGGGCCGCGGACGATCTACGCCGCGTCTGGTTCGGCCGGCGCCATCCTTGAGGTCCTGCTCGGGAACTGACCGATGCGGCCCGCGCGCAAACCTCGACCGACGATCGCCGATCCGGAGCGCTTCCGGCGGCACGCGATTGCGGCCGTGGAGGCCTTCATCGCCGGCGACGGCGCCGACCTGATCGGCCACGTCGACCGCGCGATCGCCGCGATGCACGAGGAGCCTCAGCGCAGCCCGCGAGATGTGGTAGACAGCTGAACGAGTTTGACGGGTCCGCCGACCGAGCCCGGCCGCTGAGCACACGCGGCTGCGCCGACCGACGCCTGCCCGGACGCACGAAGGAGCGTCTATGTGGCAGCGACAAATCGGGCGGTGGATCTTCCTGGCGCTGTGCCTCGGCGGCAGCGCGGCGCACGCGCAGTCGGCGTGTAGCGAGTCCCCGACCGGGCAGCAAAACTGCGAGGTCTACGCCGCGCGCGATCAGAACCCGCTGAGCCTGGCGAACGTCCTCCGGTCCCGCGCCAACGCCTCCGGCGTCACCATCCCCGCCGCGCCGTCCAACTTCTGCGAGCTGATCGACGTCGACAACTCCAGCACCGAGGACTGGCAGTTCCGCTGCCACACGCGCTCCGGCTCGGCGCTGACCGTCCACCTGGACGAGCTCGTCACCACCGGCAACACCGCGACCCTCACCAACAAGACGTACGACGCCGAGGGCACCGGCAACACCCTCACCACCGTCGAGCGCCGCTGGCTCCGCGCCGCGCAGTGCAACAACGCGTCGGCGGTCCTGCTCTGGGACACGCCGACCGCGAACGCCGCGGCCGCCGCCTGCGTCACGGGCTCGAACACGCAGAAGGGCGTGCTCGACTTCGACGACACCACTGACGAGTCGATCCAGCAGACCGTGCTCCTCCCGACGGACTGGACGGGGGCGATCGATGCGCGGCTCGATTGGCTCGCTGCCGCCACCAGCGGCGCCGTCGGCTGGTGCGTGCAGCTCGTCTGCGTGGCTGCCGGGGAGACCGACGATCCGGCATTCCCGGCGCAGGCCAGCGGCAACTGCGTGTCGTCCACCGCCGCGGGCTCCACGCTGCAGACCACCATCGCGACGAAGACAGGGCTGACGGCGACGTCCTGCGCCGCCGGCGAGCTGATGCACGTCCAGGTGAGCCGCGACGCGAACGGCGGCGCGGTCACCGACGACATGACCGGCGACGCCCGCCTGATCGGCGTCGAGCTCACGTTCCGCCGGGCGCAGTAGCCGAGAGGGATCGATGCGGACCATCAGCCTACTGCTCATCGCAACGCTCTGCCTCGGCGCGCCGGCGATCGCCGTGGAGGCGAACCCAACCGGCACGCCGACAGTGGCGACGCCGACGCCAGCGGCGACCAGCTCGCCGACCCGTACGCCGGGGCTGCAAGAGCGCGTCGTCGCGTACCAGAACATGGTGGACGAGCTCCGGGACAAGATCTCGCAGCTCCAGCAGGCGCTCGCCGCCAACCTCGGCGCGCTGGAAGAGGCGCGGCGCAACCTGCCGGCGCCGACGCGCACGGCGCGGGGCTGGTGATGCGGCGCCGCGTGCACATCGTCGCCGTGCTCGTCGCGCTGCTGGCCGCGCCAACCGCGCAGGCTGCGCAGTCCTACACGGCGGTCAACGAAGGCAGCCAAACCAAGCTCGCTACCGAGACACGCAACCAGGGCGGCGACACCGTTCATGAGGAAGTGGTGGTCACCGGCTTCTCGCTGACCACGACCAAGACGGCAGCGCCCTTCACCGCGACCGGGTCGAGCGCCGCCATCCTCGGCAGCGCGACGCCGTGCCGCGGCTTCCAGATTCAGGCGAGCCCCGACAACGCCGGCCCGATCTGGATCCGGCGCCAGTCCGGCGCGACCACCTCGAACAGCTGGCCGATCTTCCCGGGCGGCATCTACCAGGACGCCGCGCCGAACAGCCTCGACTGCGCCGACCTCTACGTCATCCAAGGCAGCGGCTGCTCGAGCGACTGCGTCGGCTGGATCGCGACGCACTGACCATGCGCCGGCTCGCCCTGCTTCTGCTCCTCGCCGCGGCGCCGGCGCTCGGCCAGGGCGTCAACAGCGCTTCGGCACCGAAGCCGCGCATCCTCGGCGGTGGCCCGGTGACACCGATCACCGGCGGCAACGCGCTGTACCTGCAGGTGGGCGGCTCGGACATCTCCGGGGACGTCAACGACGTTGCGACGCCGCTGCCGGCTGGCCGCGCGCGCCGTCTGCGCTGCTCGGTGTCGGTGGCACCGGGCAGCGGGAAGTCCGTCACGCTGACGCTGCAGACCGGCGTGTGCGGCACCGCGCTCGCGGACTCGGCGCTCACCTGCACCACCAGCAACACCAGCACGACCAGCAACGACTCCACCAACACGGTGTCGGTACCCGCCGGCACCTGCGTCGCCGTGAAGGCGACCTATTCGAGCGGGGCGGCCACGAGCATGCCCCGCTTCAGCCTCGAGTTCGGGTGAGGAGGAATGCCATGAAGCTGCGGTATCTAGTGGCGGCGCTCGCCGCGGTGTGGATCGCGTCGTCGGTGGCCTGGGCGCTCAGCGCCGGCACCAACATCAGCCTGCTGAACGGCCAGATCGCCGTGACTGGCCCCCCGTCGGCGACGTCGCTGACCACGAACGGCGTCGTGCTCGGTGCTGGTACCGGCGCGGTCACCGCGACGGGCGCCTGCACCACGGCAAACACGGTCCTGCGCGGCGGCTCGCCGCCGTCGTGCGGCGCGCTGGTGGACGCTGACGTTCCGAACACGATCACCGTCGATCTCTCGACTGCGGCGACCGCGCTGGCGGCCAACGGCAGCAACTGCCCCGCCGGCAGCTACGCGACCGGTGTCGATGCCTCCGGCGCCGCCGAAGGCTGCACCGCCGTCCCTGTTCCCTTTCTCTCCGGGACCTCGATCACCGACCTGACCACCAGCCAGACGATCTATATGGGCGGGGGCACGGCGGACACGACCGAGGGGCGCGCAAGCATTCAGGTCCCGGCCGGCACTTGGGGCAACCTCCGGTGTCGGCAGACCGCAGCCGCGGGAGCGAGTAACAACGTCTCCTGTACGGTGCGCAAGGGCGCCTGCGGTTCGGAGGCGGACGCCACGGTTACGTGCTCGATCACCGGCGGCGCGTCGGCGGCGACCTGCAGCGACACCTCGAACACCACGACGACGACGGCCGGGCAGTGCCTCAACATCAAAGCCGTGACGCCGGCAGCGCTCAGCAACAATCAGTACATCATCTGGACGCTCGAGAAGCTGGGCTGAGCCATGCGGGCCGCACTCCTTCTCGCGGCGCTCGCGCTCGTGTCGACGCCTGCGCTGGCAATCCAGCCTGGTGCCTCCGGGTCGATCCGCCTGCAGAACGGCGCTGTCGACGTGATCAGCGTCGACGGCGGCGACTCGGCCAGCGGCACGACGCGCGCCGCCAACCGGCCGAGCGTCCAGCTGCGCGGTGCGGACACGCCGGCCGCGCAAACGGACGGCCTCGTGCGCGAGGTCATCGTCGACGACTTCGGCGTGATGTTCGTCTGCCTCGGCGGATCCTGCAACGCGTCTGGATGGACCCGCGTCCAGAATTGGGCGCTGATGGGCGGCACGCTGGGCAACTCGCAGCAGGTGCCGTGGGGCGACGTCGGCGTGGCGCGCGCCGCCGCCGGCGTCCTATCCATCACCAACGCCTCGAGCGGCCGCGGCGATCTCGAGGTGCTAGACCTCGACACCCAGGCCGTCAGTGTCGCCGACAACGGCACCGGCACGGCAGCGACGTTCAACCTGGATCCGCAGAAGTCCTACATCGAGATCACCTGCAGCGACGCGAACGGCTGCACCGGGACGATGCAGGAGACGAGCGCGCGCGAAGGCCGCGTGGCCGTGATCCGCAACGTCAGCAGCAACACCATCACCTTCGCTGACGTCACCAACGTCCTGACGCTGAACCCGTCGCCGTGGCTGCTGGGCGCGAACCTCGGCCTGGCAATAACCTACGACGGCGGCATCTGGCGCTCGCAGGGCAACGAGCTACGCATCCGCGAGGGATCGACCGAGAAGGGCGCCAATGGCGGCCTGACGTTCACCGCGGCGGACTTCGACGCCACCTGCACGTCGGGCGACTGCACGGTCGCGCTCGACGGCAGCGTGACGCGCCTCGGCAACTCGATCAGCAAGAGCGAGACGACGGGCGCGGAGTTCGTCTTCACCGACCAGGCGAACACCTACACTGCCGGGCCGCAGAAGCTCAACGACAACGTCGAGCAGCAGTTCGGCGACGCCGGCGACGCGGGCATCAAGTACGACGGCACCGACTTGATCGTCGACCCCGACAAGGTGGGCTCGGGCTCCCTCGACATGCAGGGGCCGTTCAAGGTGCCGCGCGGCACCAGTACGGCGCCGACGACGTCGGGCAAGCTCTACTTCGACACCGACGGCGCCAGCGTCGCACTCGCGCAGCCGTGCATCGGCGACGGCACGACGTGCGTGCCGGTCCGCCAGTGTTTCAGCCTGGGCGTCGCCAACATCTTCAACCAGGCGGTCAATTCGACCGTCTATGCCAACTTCGGCAGCATCGGCAGCTCGGCGTTCATCAACCAGCATTGGGCGGTGCTGCCGGTCGACGTCAAGCTCACCAACCTCGTCTGCTGGTCGATCCTGGATCCGGCGAACACCAACAGCCTCACGTACACCGTCCAGACGGGCGCGAGCTGCACGGGCGGCGGCGACGGATCGAACGGCGCGACCTGCACCTGGAGCGACACGTCCCTGAGCGTGTCCAAGAGCGGCACCGCGGCGAGCAACGAGTGGGGGCAGTACGGCCCCGACACCGATGCGGTCTCGATCAGCGCCGGGGTGCCCTTCCTCCTGAAGTCGGTCTACGGCGGCTCGACCGGCAACGCGCACTACGCGCGCTGCACCGTGATCGCCTGCCCGACCACGATTCAGTGATGCGCCGCTGGTGCCTCGCCCTGGCGCTGGTGGTCGCGAGCGCGGCGGGCGCCGAGACGTCGGTCACCGCGCCCGCCTTCCTGACCGGTTTCGGCGAGGGCGTGCTCTCGTCGCAGATCTGGACGACCGGCGCGGGTACGCCGGCGGTGTCGTGGTCGGGCACCACCTCCCATTGGGGGCTCGACCTGAACCCGGCTGACGGCGCCGCCGAGTGGATCTACGCGAGCGCCAGTGACGCCGATCAGAAGCACGTCGTCACCCTCGACGTGCGCCTCACGACGGTGCCGGCGTTCGGCTGCCGTACGGTCGCGCCCTTCGTGCAGGTGTGCGACGTTGTGAACGAGCGCGTGCTCGGCGGCGCGGCGCTGTCGACCAACGCCAAGCAGTGCTTCGTCACCGTCGGCAGCGATCGGAAGCTGCGCCTGTACTTCAACGACGCCGACAAGGAGTGCACGGCCAACTCGCTGTACAAGTACACCGAGTGCGCGACCGACGCCGAGTGCCCGGTCGACACCGGCGGGAACCCCGGCGAGTCGGCGTGCGCCGAGTCCGTCTTTGCCAAGTCGGACAAGCTCTCGCTCAGCACCAACCACCGCCTGGCGATCATCACCGACAACGATCCGGCCGGCGCGCGGCCGTACGACGCCAAGTGCACGCTCTACGTCGACGGTATCCAGCGCGGCTCGAAAACGCGGCGCGAGGGCGTCTGCTCGGGCGGCACGTTCAACGGGAAGGCGTGCGGGGCTGACTCCGACTGCGGCGGCGGCACCTGCGGCGCCTCTGGCGTCTTCGGTACGCCGGCACGGCTGATCCTCGGGGACAGCCAGACGACCGGCGCGAAGGCGGCCGACATCCGCTACGAGGGCGCGGCGCTCTGGACCAACATCGCCGACACCGCGCCGCTCTACAGCAAGATCGTCCACCTCTGGCCGAATGCGAACAGCGTCGAAGCCTGGACGGTCCATCAGGGCTGCGGCGGTGCCGGCAACCACTGGAACTGCGTCAAAGATCCGACCGGCGGGAACCCCGTCGATGGGGACACCACCGCGCTCTACTCCAACACGACGAGCGAAACGGACATCTACGCGCTGACCGACTACGCGCTCGGGACCGGCGAGACGGCGCTCGCGGCCGCGGCGAAGCTGACCGGGCGCGAGGTGAACGACAACGCCAACACCGGCAAGAACGTCGTCTTCGGGCTCCGCGACAGCGGCAGCAACGAGGTGCTGAGCGGCACCGTCGACTTCTCCAGCTACGGCGACGTCAACTACGCGACCCTGCAAGCCGCGCCCACCAATGTGCCGAGCGCCTCCGGTTCGTGGGCGATCAACGGCATCCGCGGCGTGCTGCGCTACACCGGCACGGGCGGCACCTCGTCCGACCGCGTGCGGGCCACCAGCCTCGCGGTCGATCTGTGTGTCGGGCTGCAGCTGCCGGCGGTCCCGAACGTGCTGCCGGCGGGCGCCGACGGGCAAAAGACAGTTGCGATCCTCGGGGACTCGCAGATGAACGACCCCGAGCTCATGGAGGCGCTGCAGGCGCTGCTCGAGGAGCCGGCGAACGTCCTGCGCTGCAGTTACGGCGGCCGCACGACGACAGACCTCTACGAAGCCTTACCCTACCTGCTGGAGGGTCTCACCACGACGCGCTGCATCGGCGGCGCCAACGTCGGCCTCACCTGCTCAACCGCGTTCGACTGCCCCGGCAGCCGCTGCTCGCAGATGGCGTGCACCGTCGAACGCGGCGCCAGCGCCCCGGTCGACGTGGCGGTGATGCTGATCGGCGCGAACGATTTTTCCGGCCTGCAGCAGCAGCAACCGGATGGGGTGTGCTTCCAGCGCGGGTGCATCGGTGGCGCCAACGCCGGCCTGGTGTGCCAGGTCGACAGCGAGTGCCCTGGGGGCACCTGCACCGACTTCGCCGGCCCGCAGCAGGGCTCGGACTGCGGCATCCCGAGCGGGTTTAAGGCCGAGGGCACTGGCAGCTGGGTCTCGCAGTCCTACTGCGCATACGGGACGGGCATCGGCGCGTGCTGCACCACGACCTGCGGCGGCTCGAGCGCGTCATGCACGGGCTCGACGGCGCAGAAGTGCGTGGGGGGCACGACGCCCAACTATCCGTGCACCAGCGACGCGAATTGCTCTGGCGGCGGCACCTGCAGCGGCTGGTGGGGGCCCGTCGACGGAACGACCGACATCACCGACAAGACGTGGGGGCCAGGCCCCTGCGTGTCGGGCTCGAACGTCTCGCCGGACTGCCCGCGCGGCCTGTGCGTTAGCGCGGTGAGCACGGCGTACATTGCGAAGCTCTTTCAGGGGATGGTCGACATCGCCATTTCCAAGAGCGCCAAGCTCGTGTTTCTCGGCAGCCCCGACCCCTGCCAGGACTTCACCACCAAGCAGTGCATCGGCGGTTCGGCCCACACGGCGAGCTGTACGAGCGACGCCAACTGTGCCGGAGGCGGGCATTGCGCCAGGGCCGGGGCGATCCGGATCTGGAACAATCAGACCGACCGCTACCGGTGGCTGAACAAGTTTCTGCGCGACCTCGCGGCCGAGACCGGGAACGGCTTCTTCGATCTCGGCGGCTATCTCTATCGGATGAGCAGCGCGCGCGAGCAGTTCGACGAGAACTACCGGGACTGCATCCACTTCTCGACGCTCGGGCAGGAACGCGGAGCTGACGGCATCGAGGCGTGCCTCGAAGAGGACGGAGCGGTGCCCGAGAACCTCTGCGGGAACCTGTGAGGAGCCTGCGTGTGGCGTTGGACAAACCTACCGCGGCTGATCCTGGGGCTGCTGCTCATCTCGGCGCTGGCGGCGCGCCCGAGCGCGGGCCTGTTGCGGCCGCTGCTGCATGGACCGACCGCGACGCCGACCGACACGCCGCTGCCAGGCTCGACGGCGACCAGCACCGCCACGATCACTGGCACCGCGACGCTGACATTCACCGCCACGGCGACGCCGACGCCGGAGGACACGGCGACCAGGACGCCAACCGCGACGGCAACGGCCACCAGCACGGCCACCGCCACCAGGACGGCGACGGCGACCCAGACGGCGACCAGCACGGGCACGCCGACGGCGACCGCCAGCGCCACGCCGAGCGCCACGCCCACCGCGACGGCGACGCCGACCACCACGGCGACCGTCACCGCGACCGCGACTGTCACCGCAACGCCGTCGCGCACGCACACCCCGACGGCCACCGGCACCGACACGCAGACGCCAACGATCACCCCGACGGCGATCGCTTCGCCGACCAACACGGCCACCGCGACCGGCACGCCGACGCGCACCGAGACCTGGACGCTGACGCCGTCACGAACCGCCACCGACACGCGCACCCCAACCGCCACCCCGACGCGCACCGGCACCCGCACCGCGACGCCGATGAGCTCGGCGACTGCGACCGGCACGGTGACAGCGACCGCGACGGTGACGCCGACGATCGGGCCCGACGACGTCCAGGCGACCACCGCCTGGCGGCCCGGAGGACCGGCGAGCCTGCTGGTCGACCTGTTGCAGGCGACCTCCGGACAGATCGAGGACGTGCCATGAGGACACTCACCGCCGCGGCGCTGCTCGCGCTGCTCATCACCACGCCGGCGGCTGCGCTGGTGGTCGAGGCGACCACGCCGAGCCCGTACGCGTATGCCGGCTGGGTCTACGAGGGCGACACCAAGCAGCTCGTCGTCACCTACACGCTCACCGACGGCCTCACGCCGGCGATCCCCGACCTGGTCGAGTGGTTCATCCGCGTGAAGGAGACGGAGGCTCTGCTCACCAGCGGCTCCGTGGCGCCGCCGTCGCACGTGGTTCCGATCCCGGTGCCGCCGGCAGCGAACCGCATCCTCACGGGCTGGCCGGAAATGCACACCATCACCGTGGTGGCGTACTACGCCGGCCAGCCGAAGCCGCTGGTGCGTGAGTACGAGGTCATGGACATCCCCGGCTTCGTCACCACATCGAGTGGCGTGCTGGTGACGCCGACCGCGGCAAAGCCGACGCGTACGCCGCTGAAGTGAAGCCGGTCGACATGCCAGGGGGCAAGCGGTCGACGCACGAACTGCTCGTGTCGATCCTCGGTGAGCGGAAAACAGCCGTTCTCGAACGCGAGCTGGGCGCGACTACCATCCGCATTCCGCGCGCCGCCGGCGTCCGGCGCCGCGCACGCAACCGCCGCATCGTCGAGGCATTGCGGCACATGAGCTACAGCGCGGTCGCACGCCGCTGGAAGCTGCACCGCAGCACCATCATCCGCATCGCCAAGCAGACCAGCCGCCCATAACGCTTCTGCACCCACCCCGTTTACGGAGGTGTGCAGGTCCCACACCGTCCGACTGCAAACGCATGCCGAGGAAGCGGCGAGCACGATGGGGTGAACACGGAGAGGCCTGCGGCGGAAGCCGATCAAGGCCTCTCCCTACCCTTTGAGGGACAGGTGGAGCGGACGGAGGCGGATACGACGCAGGACGGGACGCAAGACGTCTACGTCAGCGAGCCGTTCTTCAAGGCCCGCGCCGCGGCCGAAGGCGCCGAGCGCGTCCTCTACTGCGAGCCGTCGAGCGGCCAGTGGGACCTCGAGGGCGAGCGCATGCTCGCCAAGGCGCTGCTGGACAGCGCCGATTACTTCCTGAAGTTCGGCGTCATCGACATCGGGCACTTCTCGATGCCGGTGCCGGTGCTGCGCAAGCGGGCGCGCGAGCTCGGCTACGACCCGGATCTCTGCCGCATCGGCAACCCGGTGGACGTCCGTCTCGGCAGCAACGGCGCGGTCGTCGTGAAGTGCCAGCTCTTCCAGGGCGACACGCCGGCGGCCGAGCAGGCGAACATCCTCTGGAGCAACCTCGAGGCGGGCACGCGCTACTACCCGTCGGTCGGCGGCGCGAAGCTCGCGAAGTCCTGCACGCTGGACAAGCGGTGCACCATCACCGCCGCCAAGTGGACGAACATCGGCCTCTGGCAGGAGCCGGTTGACCTGGCGGTGAAGGCCGTCACGCCGGTCCCGATCGACGTCTTTGCCAAGGCGTTGATCGCCGACGGCGGCAGCGACGCGTCCACGCTCGACGGTGGCGCCGCGCTCAGGCGGCAGAGCCTGCACGGCGATACCGCCTACTACCGCGGCGCGACCGCGTACCTGCGCGGCGAGCCGTGCCCGCACGTCACGGGGGCCGCGCCCACCCACGACATCATCAAAGCGCACTTCCGCGAGTGCTGCGGCTTCGACCAGGACGCCGCCGCCGCGGCCGCTGATCGGCTGCTCTGGGAAGTCGCCTCCTACCTCTCGGAATCGAAGCGCGCCCTCGCGGCGTGAGGAGGAAGTCCATGTCCGACAAGTCCAAGGAGACTGCCACCGGCGCCGACGACGGCGTCCTCGCCAAGTGCGGGAGCTGCCAGGCCGAGCAGCCGGCGAAGCACAAGTGCTGCGTCGAGTGCGGCGAGACGATGGCCAAGGCTGCGCAGGCCGAGTACGACGCCGCGCTGGGCGCGCTGGGCGCGTTCCACAAGGGCCAGGTCGCGCTGCCGGACAATCCGGAGGTGAAGGCCGGCGACCATGCGGCGGCGGATGAGCTGCTGATCAAGGCGCGTTCCACCGCCGGCGTCGAGGAGCTCGAGACCGCGATGGCCGAGCACCTGATCAAGAGTCAGGGCGCCATCTCCGATCTGATCATGGCGACGCTGGTCGAGGCGCGCGCCGGCCGCCGCGACCTGGGCGTCCTCGCCGAGGTCATGGCAAAGGCGATCACCACCGGCCTGAGGGCGCACCGCGACGAGTACCTGGGCGCGATCGCCGCGCTGACTGCGCGCGTCGACACCTGGGAGGGGACGCCGGGGCGTTCGCGGACGGCGCAGATCGATCCGCTGGCGAAGACGCTGCACACGCCGACCGGCGCCGACCCGAAGGACGACAGTCTGCGCGGCGAGCCGCTGGTCAAGGCGATCACCGACGCCGGCATCGACCGCAAGCTGAGTGAGCAGGACGTCACCGAGGGCGGCTCGTACGCCCGCCGCAACCTGAGCCTCAAAGCGATCTCCGAGCAGTTCCCGGCCCTCGGCGCGCGCATCAGCGCCGCCCTGAGCCCGGTCCACTGACCGCGACGCTACCCAGGGAAGGAGTTCAGACCCATGTTCGAACACTTTGGCGCATCGCTGAGCGGCGCCGGATGGGGCGGCGCCAGCGCGCAGGACTGGTCGCGGCTCGATGCCAGCATCCAGGACTTCTACAAGGCGCTCACCGGCGATGGCGGCAGCGACGTCGCGACGCTGGTCGGCGGCTCGGCGCTGCGGCGTGAGTCGATCGAGGAGTCGCTGATCGTCGCGACGGTCCGTCCCGAGCACTTCGTGCTCTGGAACATGCTCGGCAAGACGCCGGCGCGCTCGCTGCTCCACGAGTTCGCGCGTCAGAACGACGTCAGCAACGCCCTGCCTGGCTCGAGTGCGATCGGCGAGACCGGACCGATCTACGAGAGCTCGGGCGACTACGAGCGCAAGACCGTCAAGATCAAGCTGCTGAAGGACCGCCGCGTTGTCACGCTCGAGGCGGAGATCCAGGCCGAGAACGGCCTCGGCAGCGCGATCGCTCGCGAGACCAACGCCGGCACGCTGAAGCTCATGCAGGACGCGGAGTTCCTGACGGTCTACGGCGACTCGGCCTGCAACGTGTTCGAGTTCGACGGCCTGGCCGCCATCCTCGAAGCGCAGGGCGGCGCGAACGTCCTCGACATGCGCGGCCTGCCGATCTCGAACGACGCCCGCGAGATCATCGACTCGGCCCAGCTCATCTGGGACATCGACAACTGGGGCATCGCCTCCGACTTCATCTGCTCGGGCAAGGTTCAGAAGCACCTGGACCTGAACCTGTCGCCGGCGCACCGGGTGAAGCTGGAAAGCGGCCCGCAGGTCGTCTACGGCGGCTCGCCGATCATCGGTATCAGCACCCGCTTCGGCAACCTGCGCAGCACGCCTGATCCGTTCATCCAGGAGAGCGGCGCACCGTTCATCGCGCGCGGCGGCAAGTGGGCCGCGGCGCTGACCGGCTCCACGACGTCGGTCGTGAGCTCGATTGCTGGTGTGGCCGGCGCGAACGCGGCGTCGAAGTTCCTCGCCGCGCACGCCGGCAACTACTACTACGGCGTCCAGGCCGAGCGGCCGGAGGCACCGAGCGCACTCGTCGTGTCCGCTCAGGTGGGCGTCTCCGCCGGCGACCGTGTCGTGGTGACCATCACCCCGCCGGGCGCGAACAACGCCAAGTGGTACCGGATCTTCCGCGGCCGCAAGAACGGCACCAACGCCGCTGCCGACCTGCGCCAGATCGCGCGCGTCCCCGCCAACGGTGACAACGCGGTCGTCTACAACGACGACAACCAGAACATCCCGGGCACGTCGATCGCCTTCGTGATCACCCGCCAGGACGAGGCGATCATGTACAAGCGCTTCGCCGGCATGCTGCGGTTCCCGCTGTCGGCGACGACCAACACCATTCACACCTGGGCGCAGGTGCTCGACATCGCGCTCCAGGTCGCCAAGCCGCGGCAGCACCGCCTCATCAAGAACATCCTGCCGTCCGGCGTGGACTGGGAACCGTTCTGAGGGCGCTGATCGCCTGATGTGACGCCTACGCGCCGGCGGCCACTGCGCCGCCGGCCAGCGTGGGGGAGGAGAGCCATCGTGGCCAACCAGGGGAACAAGAAGATCGCGGACGGCATGCGGGTGGTGTGCTCACTGCCCAACGCCTCGCACTGCATCAACGGCTTGGCGTTCGCCGCCGTCCTGCTCGACCCGAAGAAGGGGCCGATCCACATCTCCGAGCGGCTGGACGTCGCCACCGCCGAGCGCTTCTGCGGCATCGAGGGGTACGAGCTGTGGACGGGCAGCGAGGACGCGCACGCGCGCACCATTGAGGACGCGCTCGACGCGGTGCGCCGCGCCCCGAGCACGCCCGGCGCGCCCAGCGGCAGTGCGGTCGAAGCGGACCTCCGCCGCCAAGTCACCGAGCTGCAGAACTCCAACATGGCGATGGCGAAGGATCTGAGCGCCGCCAACCGCCGGGTCCGTGAGCTCGAGACGGCGAACACCGCGCTCACCGAGGAGCTGGATCGCCTGAAGGCGACCGGCGCACGCGCCGCGGCGTAGTCCGGCGCCGGCCGCAGAACGGAGTAGACGATGCTGACCGCCCTCACCACCGCGCAGCGGGCTGCGCTCGACGGCGCCAATGACCCGGTGCTGCGCAGCGCCAAGCTCGGCGCCCTGATCGACGCGCTGATCGCCGGCCAGGTCGAGGACCCGGGCCGCCGGGCGCTCAACGTCCTGCGCATCGCCTCGAACGTCGCCTCCACCGAGACGATCACGATCGGCAACGACGTCTTCGAGATCACCATCGTCAACACCGACACCAACGTGAACGTCTCGGGCGGCGAGCTCGCGACGGGCACGCCGGCCTACTCGAACGTCACCATCGCCGCCCACGGCCTGGTCGTCGGCGACCTGATCCGCGTCGAGAGCGAGATCATGAAGGTGGTCGGCGTCATCTCCGCCGACAAGGTGACGGTCAAGCGTGGCCACAGTGGTACCACGACCGCCACGCACGCCGACGCGACCGACATCTACAAGGCGGGCACGCCGGCGACCGCGGGCCGCATCGAGGTCGGGCTGGTCACCACGCTGACGCCGACCGCCGCCAGCGCCGCGCTCCTGGCGGTGCTGAACAGCGAAGGCACGCAGCGCGTCACCGGCGTCTCGATCTCGGCCAACGAGTTCCTGGTCGTCGCCAACGAAGTCGGCGCCGTCGTGCTGGCCTGCACCGAGACGC
>JANRJF010000024.1:0-57259 GCA_033764095.1 Deltaproteobacteria bacterium
CCGGCGGGCGGCGCGTCCAGTGCCGCGCCGCGGGCCAGCGCGGCGAGCAGCGCCGTCAGCTCGGCGGGGCGCGGCGGCGGACCGGGCGGCACCCCGGCAGTCGCCGCGACGTCGGCGACCCCGTCGCCGTCGCGCCACACCAGCGCGCAATGGCCGACGCCGAGCGCGCCGCGAAAGCGCGCCGCCAGCTCGCGCGCCAGCACCGCCTCGCCGAGATGCGGCGCCGCCTGGGCGCCGAACTCGCGCAGGGTGCGCTCGCGCGCACAGGCATCCTGCCACCACGCGGTGCTCTGGCTGACGCGGCCGCGGAAGGTGATCATCACCAGCGCGGTGACCGCGCCGGCCACCAGCGCGCCGGTCAGCACGATCGCCGCGACGTTCATCGCGATGCCGCTGGGTGGAAAGGCGACCAGGAAGGCGCCGGCGCCGAGGCCGAGCACCAGCGTGACGGCGATGACGTCGACGGCGGTCTGCAGGAAGACGGTCGGCCCGAACAGCACCAGCGCCAGCAGGGCGATCTCGTTGCCCTGGCTGCCGCGCAGGGTGACCACCGCGGCGGTCGAGCCGCTCAGCACCAGGGCGAGCCCGACCGTGTAGGCGCGCAGCGCCCCCCACGTCACCCGCGAGGCCAGCAGGGCGCCGAAGGCGATGTACAGGCCGACTGCGAGGCGGATCCAGTTGATGGTCGGGTCCGAGGTCGGACGCGCCAGCGCGCTGCCGATGTAGAAGACCAGCAGCGCCAGGCAGGCGACGCGCATCGCCGCGATGTCGATGTCGCGCGCCCCGTTCAGCAGCCGCCACAGCTCGCCCCACGGCAGCGGGTCGAACACCCCGGCGCGCGGTTCGGAATCGTGACTGCGCGACTGCGCCGACATCTCCTTTGTAAAGTGCAAGCCTCGTGCCCCTGACGCCACGGCGAAGCCTCCCGGCTTCGCGCCCGCCGACCCGGCCAGTTGTGCCGGGTACGTGGCGACCGGCAATGCGGAAAACGTCCGATCTCTCCTGCCCCGCGCAGCGCGGGCAGGCCGCGATGGGGGCTCCGCTAACTGAATCGCGCGTCCAGCGCGGCGCGCAGGGCGGGAACCGCAACTGCGTCCCACACGGCGGCTTCTTGCGCGGTGGCGTCGGGCACTGCCACCGCCTCGGCGTTGGGGTTGTGGGTCACGCCGGCGACCCGCGCGTGCGCGGCGCGCAGGGCGGCGCGGTCGGTGTCGGGATCGAGCAGCCCGAGCGTGTCGGCGGCGGCGAGGAAGCGGTCGGCGTCGTGCAGTTCCTCGGCGGTCACGTCCACCCAGGCGCCGCCGGCGCGCTCGATCAGCGGCTGGTAGGCCGCCGTGCGGCGCTCGATCTCCAGCGCGTACCAGAAGCAGAGTTGGTAGTCGGAGTACGCCGTCCAGCCGGGCAGCGGCAGCACACCGGGGTCGTCGGGATGCAGCAGGTACTTGAGCCCGAGCTTGCCGCGCCCGGGCACGGTGCGGCGCGACAGCAGGCTGGCAGCGATGCGGCGCGGCGCGCGGCGCAGGGCGACGACGCGCGGCACGACGTCGAGCGCCAGCAGCGGCTCGAGGAAGCCCTTGCACCACAGGTGGCCGGTCTCGACGTAGCGGCGCGTCGGCAGCGTCGCGATGTGCGGCAGCTTGTACTCCAGCAGGAAGCGGCGGCCGAGCTCGGGGTCGTGCTGCGCCAGGCGCAGCACCGGCACGAACGACGGCTCCGGCTCGTGCGTGCTGGTGGTGTCGGGGCACAGCGCCAGCAGATGAGTGAGGAACGTCGTGCCGGTGCGACCGGCGGTGACGGTCAGCACCAGCGTCTTGCCGCGCACCGCGATGAGCAGCGCGGCGGGGTTGGGCGGCGGCCGGTGCAGGGCGTGCAAGCGCTGCACGCGGCGCCGCTGCCGCAGCAGAAAGGCTTGCTCGCGCAAGCGGAAGACCCAGTGGGGCAGCGCGACCGACATCGAGGCGTGACTACTGCGCGGCGCCGCGCATGCGGTCAAGGCATGGCCGCGCGGCAGTCGTTGGCAGGCCGCGCGGCCCGCGCTACAACTCGGCGCGGCATGGCGAAGACCACGTCATTCCGCTCCGACGAGCACTTCACACGCGAAGAGTTCATGCGTTGGCTGGATCGCCTGCCGCCGTCCGACATCAACCATTATGAGCTGCTGCGCGGCCAGATCGTCATGTGCCCGCCGGCGATGTGGGCGCACGGCACGGTCGAGACGCAGATCGTGCGGCGGCTCGATGAATACGTCTCCGCCCATGCGCTCGGCGCCGTCTTCGGTTCCAGCACCGGCATCGACCTGCCCTCCGGCGACACCGTGCAACCCGACTGTTCATACGCCAGCCACGATCGCCTGCGCGATCAACCGCGCGAACCCGTCAAGCTCTTCCTCAAGGTCGTGCCAAATCTGATCGTCGAAATCTTTCTCCGACAGTACGGCACGACGCGACCGCACCGAGAAGAAAGCGTTGTACGAGGAGAACGGCGTCGACGAGTACTGGATCGTCGACCCGATGCGGAAACGGATCACGGTCTTCACGCTGACCGCGACCGGCTATGACAGCGGCGTCTCCTACGCCCGCGGCGCGATTCGCTCGCGACTCCTGCCCGGGCTGACCATCCCGCTCGCCGAGCTGTTCCGCTCGCCGTTCCCCGATCGCCGGGGCTGAGCGCGGCGACGCCGCTTGTCCGCGCTCCGGCGTCGCGTATGCTGCGGCGCGTGACCAGCAAGCGCCGCGCTCCCGCCAAGCAGTCGCGCGTGCCGGCCGGGCGCTTCGAGCGGCTGGCGCGGCTCGGCTGGCTGGCCGGCGAGGTGGCGCTCGGCGGCCTCGGCGAGGCGGCACGCCGCTTCACCGGGGCCAGCGAAGCGGCCTCGAGCGTCTTCATGACCGCCACCAACGCGCGCAAGCTGGCGGAGAAGCTCTCGCGCATGCGCGGCGCGGCGATGAAGCTCGGCCAGCTGCTGTCGCTCGAGGGGCAGGACTTCCTGCCGCCCGAGGTGGCCGACGCGCTCTCGGTGCTGCGCGCCGAGGGCGACGCGATGCCGGAGGCGCAGCTGCGCCGCGTGCTGGCGCGCAACTACGGCAAGGGCTGGGAACAGCGCTTCCGCACCTTCGGCCTGCAGCCGATCGCCGCCGCCTCGATCGGGCAGGTGCATCACGCCATCGCGCTCGACGGCCGCGAGCTGGCGTTGAAGATCCAGTACCCGGGCGTCGCGGTGAGCATCGAGAGCGACGTCGACAACCTCGCCACCATTCTCAAGCTGTCGCGCCTGCTGCCCGGCGAGCTCGACCTCTCCGGCGTGCTCGCCGAGGCGAAGCGGCAGCTGCGCCAGGAGACCGACTACGCGATCGAGGCGCGCCACCTGCGCGCATACGCCGACAAGCTCGGCGCCGAACCGGGCGTGGTGATCCCGCGCGTGCACGACGACCTCACCACGCGCCACATCCTGGCGATGGACTACCTGGAGGGCGCGCCGCTCGACGCGCTGGCCGGCCCCGGCCACACGCAGAAGCAGCGCGACCGGATCGGCGCCCTGCTCTACCGCATCCTGTTCCGCGAGCTGTTCGAGCTGCGCTTCATGCAGACCGACCCGAACTTCGCCAACTACCTGCTGCTGCCGAGCGGCGACATCGGCCTGCTCGACTACGGCGCGGTGCGCGAGCTGCCGGCCGGGTTGGTCGCGCGCTACGTGCAGCTGTTCGACGCCGGCATGCGCGGCGACCGCGCCGCCATGCGCGCCGCGATGCTGGCGATCGGCTTCTTCGACGCCGACGAGCGCGCCGACCGCGTCGAGGGCCTGCTCGACCTGTTCAGCCTCGGCTTCGAGCCCTTCGCCCACCGCGGCGCCTACGACTTCGGCCGCTCCGACATCATGCCGCGCGCGCGCGAGGTGGGGATGGCGCTGACCCTCGGCAAGGGCTTCCTGCGCCCGCCGCCGCCGGAGACCATCTTCCTGCACCGCAAGCTCGGCGGCACCTTCCTGCTGTGCAACCGCATCGGCGCCCGCGCCGACGTGCGCGCCCTGCTGCGCCCGTTCGTCGAGCCGCAGCGGGCGGCCGGCTGATCGCGTCGTCCGGCGCCGCGCGTTCGTCGTCGCGCGCGCTGACACGCCCGACGCCGGATGACCCGGGTCACTTGGTCGGCATCGCCTTGATCGCGTCGCGTCCGGTCGTACGCGTGTAGTCGGCGGGCAGCGTGAAGAGATCGGCGGGAACCTTGCCCGACTCGACCTTGAGGATCTCCTCGATGCGGTAACGCTCCGGCTCGAGCGTCTGCACCATCACCGGCAGGCCCTTGGCCTGCAGCGACTCGCGCACCGTCGCCTTGCGCATGTTGGCCGGCGTCAACTGCTCCATGCGCTGCGCCACCTGGCGGAGCGCGGCGGCGAGCGCGGCCTGGTCCTGCGTCACCCAGCCGACCACCGACGTGTCGCCTTCCTTCGCCTCGTAGGCGCTCGACTTCATGCCATTGATGTCCTGCGTCTTGTCGAGCGCGGTGAGCGGGATCGGCGGCGGCGGCGCCGCCGCGGCGTCGTTCTCGGTCGGCATGGTCTTCAACATCTGCTCGGCCTGCTTGCGCTGCTCGGGCGGCATCTGCGCCAGGCGCTCGGTGAGCATCTTGCGCACCTGCACCATCTTCTCGCCCATCGCCTTGGCGTCGTCCTTCGACCACTCGACGTAGCGCTTCTCCTCGGGGACGACGAACCAGGTGGTGCCCTTGTCGAGGTCGACCAGCGCAAAGCCCTGCTTGCTCTTCTCCAACGGCGCGTCCATGCGCACCTTGGCGCCGCTGACGTACACCTTGGTTTCGCGCACCTCCGGCGCGTCCTTCGCGGCCAGCAGCTGCGCCGGCATGAGGGCGAAGATCGCCGCGGCGCCGTCGGGCGCCTTGCCGCCGTTGGCGGCCGCCAGCTGGTCGCGCGGCACCGACATGGTGCGCAGCGTCACGGTGCCGTCGAAGGCGTGCGCCGCCGGCACCGCCCAGGACAGGGCGGCCGCAACGGCCAGCAACAGGGGTCGGCGAATCATGGCGTCCTCCTCACGGGCGCGGGGTCGAAGACATGGACGCGCGACCCTGACGCCGGGGCTGAACGGAGTCAAGCCGGGCGCGGCCTCAACGCAGAGACGCGGAGTCGCCGAGGACGCGGAGGAGAATCCGCTGCGCTCGGTCTCTGCGTCTCTGCGTTGAATCGGCGCTTCAGTACTGCCCCGCCGCCTGGCGCAGCATCGCGCCGATCTCCGCCCGCAGGGCCGCCGGCTTCAGCACCTCGACGTGCGGGCCGAGGCCGAGGATCCAGTAGCGCAGCTCCGCCGTACCGCGCACGGTCAGGCTCAGCACCCAGCCGCCGCCCTTGCGGGCGCGGAAGCGCTGCGAGGGATGCAGCCGGCGCGAGGCGAGGTAGGCGTGCGTCTCGGGGTTGCGGACGAGGATCTCGACGGTGGTGTCCGGTCCCTCGATGAGACCGAAGATCCCCTCGGTGTGTTTCTCCGGCGTGTAGCCGCTCGGGTACGCGAAGTGCTCGGGCAGACGTTCGACGCGGCGCATGCGCTCGACGGCGAGGGCGATGATCTTGCGGCCGCGGTGGCTGCGGCCGAGCACGTACAGGCCGCCGCGGTACATGAGCAGCGTGTAGGGATCGAAGTCGTGCGACTTGCCGGCGCCGAGCAGGCCGCCGTAGTCGACGCGCATGCGGCGCTCGTAGACCAGGCACCAGACGATGGTGTCGAGCGTCGCGTCGAAGGCGCCGTAGTCCTTCATGGCGTGCGGCACGGCGAAGAACTTGCGGCGGAAGTCGGCCAGGCGGGCGCGCTGCGCGCCCGGCACCGAGCGCAGGAAGCGCTCCCAGAGATCGTCGACGCCGTCGCGGATCACCGTGCCGTCGAGGAACTGGAACACCGACTGGGCGAAGTAGAAGAACAGCACCTGGTAGACGGTGGACTCGCCCAGCTGCGTCGCCTGTGACAGGCGCAGGAAGCGCTGCTCGCCGCGCCGCACGCTCTCGATCACCGGCTGCCCATCGGCATCGACCAGCTCGCGCCGCCCGATCGCCAGGTAGCGCAGCAGCGTGCGCTCCGAGATGCCGAGCTCGTCCTGCACCGCGGCGAAGCTCCAGCCGTGCGCGCGGCCCTGCAGGCCGAGCAGCAGGCGGGCCAGCCGGGTCGCCGCGCCGTAGGTCGGTTTGCGCGCCACCGCGCCACTGCGTTTCGCCATCGCCGCCGCTGTCGCCTCGTTTGTGCAGCCTGTCAACCGGCGCGCGCCGCGCGCCGTCAGGCGAACGGCCGCGCCACGCGCGCCAGCGCGTTCAGCCCGCCGGTGTACGGCAGCACGCGCCGTACCTGGCCGCGGAAGGTGATCTTCAGGCGCAGCACACCCATGCCGACGCCGAAACGACCGGCCATCAGCGCCCGCCAGTTCGCCTCGCTCGCCGCGAACTGCGGGCAGTCGCGCGTCCCCGCCCCGCGCCGCGCCGCCTGCCCGGCGGCGTCCCAGTGCACCCACACCGGCGGGCTTGCCGCATCGCTCACCTGAAACGACGCCAGGCCGAAGCGCGCCAGGCTCGCCGCCTCGCCGCTCGCGTTCCATGCCGCGAGCACCAGATCCCACCACGCATCGGAGAACAGTGCCGGCCGCTCAGTCGACATCCGCTCTCGACTAGCAGCGCAATCGGAGCGAATCGACCCGCACCGCCACTTGGCCTTTCGCCCCCGAGCCGCTACGGTCCGCCGCACGCGCCCGTAGCTCAGCTGGACTAGAGCAACTGGCTTCGAACCAGTAGGTCGGGTGTTCGAATCACCCCGGGCGCGCCTCTTCAAACCCTTGTGCCGCTTGGCCTAGCGGCGATTGCTCAGCAGGGAATGAAACGGCGGTTTCGCTCTCGGGTGCATTTCGGGTGCATTTGGGTGCAGATTCGATGCGGTCGGCGTGTCCACCCCGGTCACCGAGCGGCAGATGCGCGTAGGTGGAGAGGGTGAAGGCAACCGAGTGGTGCCCGAGCTGAGTGCTGACCCAGATCGGGTCTGTTCCCCCCCTGCAGGTGCAACGTCGCGAACGTGTGCCGCAAATCATGCATGCGGCGCTGCCTAAGGCCCGCTGCCTCGAGAAGCGGAATCCATACGCGTCGACGTACGTTGCTGGCGCTGAGGTAGCCGCCCTCGCCATCTAGAAAGATGAGCGTGTCGACCGCTGCGGCGGCCTGCTGTGCTTCGAGCGCTGCTTGCTGAACGGCGTCGAGAGCCGCCACCCCTTTTGAACCGAGCATCGTACTCTGCGCGCAGCGCCGCCCGGAGCCGAGTAGTCATCTCGAGGCGGCATTCCCCGCGATCGATACGATCAGCTGACGGACGAGATCCCAGCCCTCGAGATCTCGTCTAGTCGAGACGCCTCTGTCGCGCGGTCAATTTGCGTTCACATACCCACTGACCGCGGTTGTGGTGATGGTGACACCACCGCCAGTTGCGCCTCGGGTGCCCGTCACCACCAAGGGGTACTGGCCGACCGGCGCCGATCCCAGGATGTTGATCTTGCACGTGTAGAGGGTTGCGCCGTCGGCGATCAGCCCATTTTGAGACGCTGACGTGAAGTAGACGGCAGTGCGCACCTGCTGGCAGCTCGCGCCCGCCGTGCAGCCCGTCGGCCAGAACGCGAACGTCGCCAGCTTGTTGATACCGGAATTGACGGTGCAGTCGGGGGTGCCGTCAACCTTGGGAGCGACGGGAATGTTGATGGGGTCAAATGCGATGCGATTCTCCGTCGCTGCAAAGTAGTTCAAGCCCCCGTTTTGCAGCGTCACCGGAATCGTCACCTGCGTCCCGCGCGCACCGCTGGTGTTCCCCGCCGTAATGGTTTGCGCCGCCACGGGCTGCGTTGAAATCATCCTCGCGATCACCACGCCCACGGCAACCGTGATGCTTCGCTTAGATGCAGTTCTTGCGCGCTTCAGGAACATGTCGAGTCCTCCACCTGAGTTGGTCACGGGATCTTCTCCCCCGCGGCCTTTTCATCGCTCGCGACAATTCTCGCGCCTTCGTCGCGGACGGTGATCCACCACCCGCGCCATTCTCCGGTCGCGCCACTCGGGCGACGGAAGGTGCCTTGGGCTTGGCTACCGACGAGCGCCCCAGAGAAGAGGGTCTCTTTCCACTCGCCATCGACAATCCGCAGCGCGATGTGATCGGGCACCGCCCACGCGACGATAGAGACATTGTCTTCGACCGAGGATTCGGCATCGATGCGCGCGGTTCCCTGAAAGCTATCCCATTCGCCAAACTCGGCATCCTTCCCGAGCACCGTATCTGAACCGCCCTTCAGGTCGGCGCGCCACGTTCCCGACGCTCCGCTAGCGTCGGACCATGTGCCCTGGAACTTCACGACGGCCGCCGTGTCTCTCGCCTGCACGTCTGATCCGCTGCTGACGAGTCCGAGTGCAGCAGCCAGTACCCAGCGGGCAAACCTGCGCGATGTGGTCATTGTTGTCTCCCCTCTTCAGATTGTGCGTCCTTGCATCAACTTGTCGTCCGCACTACTACTCACGTAATCATGTGGCTCTGGGTTGCAGGATGTCTTCTGCTCAGCTCGGTGACGCTTGCAGGAGAGCCACTCGCGCCGCGCGTTGAGATCGCCAGTCCTCAATCCGACGCGATCCTCGCAGATGACGCGCTGCCGTTCGCGGTCCGCGGCACGATCCAGCTCGGGGCAAGCCCGCTCCGAAGTTGGGAGCTGTCGGTCGGCCTCCCCGGAAAGAGTGCACGGCGCCTCGCGCATGGAGACACGCCGGTCACCGATGCGACACTGGCATCGCTGCGGCTCGGCAACCGGCTGCGCCTTCGTCCCGGACTGCGCTATGCGTTGACTCTCGACGCGACCGACACGGATGGGCGCACCGCGCAATCGGTCGCGTACTTTCGAATCAGTCGCATTCGGTTTGCCCGCGTCCCCGTCCCGGACCGCTTCGATCAAGGCGGTTTCAATCAGGCGATCAGTCGCGCGGGTACTCGCATTGTCGTTGAGCGGACCGGTCGCGATGCGAACAACGATCTTCACAACACGGTCTGGCTTTTCGATACCACCACGCGAGAACTCCGCGCGGTCGCGCTTGGCTTTACCCCCGCCCTCTCCGGCGACGGCCGCCAGATCTTGTTCGTTCCCGAGAGCGCACCCGGCACGCGAGCGACGCTGTACAACGTCGACAGCGAGCGCCAGCAAACGATCTTTCGGGCGTTCCTGCCCGGCACACTGAACAACGACGGAACGCTGTTCACGTCGCTGGTGACCTTCGGTACCGCCGAAGTTCCAGAGGCGGGCCGCGGAGTGTTCGTGCTTGATCTCGACACACAACGCACCACGCGTATTAGCCAGGGACCGCTGCCGCAGTATGTCGACGACCTGACTGTGAGTAGCGACGGGCCTTACACCGCATTCAGCTCCGCCACCCCTCTCGATCCGACGGCGACCACGGGAGAGCAAGCGCAGGTCTTCCTGTACGACGATAGGAGCCAATCGCTTCGGCAAGTCAGTAACCGCCAAGCGCCGACCGCTCGCGCGTACGCACCCGCGCTCTCGGCCGATGGATCGACGCTCGTGTATCGGGCCGATGACAGTCGCCTGCTCATCGTGGATCTGCCCCATGGAGCCGAGCGGACCCTGCTCGATGTCTCGTCGACTGGCGACTACATCGACTCCTACTACCTGTCGGACGACGGGCGCTTCCTGGGCTTCACGAGCAGCGCCGATCTCGATCCGTCGGTCGGAAACGAGGATCACAGCTATCAGCTGTTCGTTATGGATATCCGCAGTGGAGGCATCCAGCAGGCCACCGACGTGCCCGGAGTGGGAGCCTTCGTTGCGATGGACGGTCACGCCGATACGATGATCCTCGATGTCGGCGGTGAACTGCAGGTCGGCAACGAGACGTTCTATCTGAACATCAGCCGCGTTGTGAGACGGCGGCCCAACAACACTCCCCCCGCGCTCGACACGCCCCTCCGGATGCGGACCTATCAAGGTCGCACGACACAGCTGGCCTTCAGTGCCATCGATCCCGATGGCGATCCGATCACGTACTTTGCCCAACTGAAGGAAGCTCCCGAGACGCAGCTTCGTCAGCATTTCGCATCGGTTCTGGATGATCATGGCAACGGAATTGCTCAGCTCACCATGACGCCCGACAGCGACCTCGTCGGCACGTACCACCTGCTCGTCGCTGCGTTCGACGATGCCGGAGCCGTCACTGCACGCGTCACGGAGCTCACCGTTGAGCCAGTGCACGACGCAGGTGACGGCAACTGCGATGGTCGCGTCAGCGCGGACGATGTGTCCGCACTCTTGCCAGTCCTCTTGAACCTGGCGGGCCTTCCCGACTGCATTGAAAGCGCGGACATCAATGGCGATAGCGCGTTAACCATTGCCGATCTCGTCGCGCTCTCAAGCCGTCACTAGGCTTACTCGAGAATCGGCGGCCCATTCGTGCAGAGCTGATTGTCGAGGCGTCGGCACTCCTCCTCGGTGCTCATTCCCGAGGCGATGTTTTTGCAGATTTCGAGATCCAGGGGCTGCGTGCACAGGCCCTGGCTCGTGGGCCACTTGAACGCGACCATGGTCGGCGTCACGGCCTCCACGTCCACTTCCGTGAACCCGCTGCCGAAATCGGCCCGCACGCACGTGCCCTTGAGCGTCGAGCAGTTGTTTTCGGCGGCGGGCGTGGTGAGACAGTTTCCGCCGGAGGCGTGCCCCTCGATCGCGTTGAACCCGAGTCCGAACGCGCGGACGGTTTGATTCCCCGCGCTGATGATCCGCGGACTCACGCTCGTCACCGCCAGCGGAAATCGCCCATTGTTCAGAGTCGGATCCGCGCGGTGCGGTTGAGCGGGCTGGTACTGCACCGGCGATGAATGGCCGTCCAAGGGAAAATCTTGCGAGATGTTTGTCGTGCAACCGGTGTTCGCGTTGCCGCAGTGCTCCCACTCATTTCGGCGCGCGAGCACGCCCTGCGGCGTGTTGTTCTCGAAGTTTGCACGTGAGTTGCTGCTGTTCTGGACGTTTCGCGTAAACGCGTTGTTGCCGGCTGCGGCATTGGAATCGTCACCAAAGTCGAAGTTTCCCGACAACGTGCCTTCCAGCTGTACGCCGCTGCCATTGTTGTAGACGACGGTCGTTCCTCGTACGGACACCGGCTGACTGCCACTGTTCACGGTGAACGAGATGCCGTTCCCGCCGATGTTGGGCGTGGGAGCCGGTCCACCACTGCGCCCCGACATGCCGCACACATAGGTGTCGGCGATGGTCACCTTGGTGTTGTCGCGGGCCGCAATGGCGCTGTCGACGCCGAGGCGGATAATGTCGCCACGCGTCTTGACCTCGAGCATCGCCGGCGTCGGCGTCGGCGTGCCAGGGCCAGGCGTTGCACCGGGCCCTTGGGCCGCAATCTGATTGGCGTTGTCATCGACCGGCGTCGCATTCACGTTTCGGCCGTTCGACTCAATCAGGTTCTCCGCGGTCACAATCCGTCCGCTGGCCAGGAGCGCCTGCAGTCCACCGCGCAGATTGTTGTGGACCCAGGAGCGCGAGACCTGGAGGTACCCCTTCTCGGACTTGATACCCATGTTCCGGCAGTGCCGGACCTCGGTGTCGTCGATGACGTTCGCCTCTCCCTCGACGGTCGTCACGTCGGAAGACTCGATGCAGTCGAGTCCGGATGCGCCGGTGGAGAACGTCCCCGCGCCGCCGTCCAAGCGGGACGTGAGAAGACGATTGAACTTGGTGTTGGCGCCTCCGTGAAAGACGACGAGGTCTTGATCGTTGGTGGAGCTTCCGAGGGTCCGACTGATCGCCAACCCGACGATCTCCGCATGGTCGACGGCCGTCGCTCCCATTCCGAAGGCGAAGGCCCCACCGGCGGTGTTTGCCGTGGTGTTGGTAAGCACCACTTGTCGGCGGAACGTCCGGTTCGACCACAGGTCCGTGGGGGACGGGTCGCCCGACGGGTCCGTCCCGTCGATCTGCATGTAGCGCCCTTGCAGAAGCAGATTTGACGACCCGGTCATCGTGATCGTTGACGTCTGGGTACCCGTGAAGACGTCGCGCTTGAACTGAACGAGGGCCGGGGCACTCGCATTGTTCGCATCAATGATGGCCTGCCGCAGACTGCCCGTGCCCGAATCGTTTAGGGTCGAGACAGTACTGACTGAGCGGAACGCGGTCCACGAGAGAACCGCGGCTGCATTGGCGTCCTCCGAGAGTACGCCCTTCCGGTATTGCTTCTGTTGCGTGAGGCTCGAGCAGGTGCCGCCCGTGGTGTCGACGCAGATCTCGTGGCGCCAGATCCCTGGCGCAAGATCTTCGACCACGCGACAGAACCCTCCGGCGGCTTGTGGGCAATTGCAGGGGCTCCCCAGCGTCGGGCTGGCGCAGCTGACGTTCGAAATCGTCTTGGTGTACGTCGTCTGCTCGCCGACTCCGGCCGAAGGACCCGAAATGCGGGTGCCAACAAGGGTCACCTGAGCGGCGGTAGAGTTGTAGACGTCCAGATCGATCTTCAGCAGCGCGCATCCAACGAGTTCCTTGTTCACGCCTGTGATGAGCTCGCTGATCTCAACATCGCCGTCGCTGTCCCGGTCCGCGTGCGGACAGGTCATCACGCTTGCGCTGCCGAGCGCGATATTGACCGACTTGATGAGCTCGTCGATCGTGACCGCCCCGTCCGATGAACAATCGGACGTGCAGTGATTGTTGATCGCGTGCGCGGTAGCCGACGCCAACATCTCCGCGGCACACACGAGCGCGGCCATGCTGAGGCGCATGGATCGACAGGTCAGCATCATAGCGGCCCCCAACGGTGGTAGTGCGCGGACAATGGGCGACGGGCCGCTTAGGTGTCAATAAGAGAGATAGCATCTCTGCAGCTATGCGAGGATGTCTATTTGTGCATACACAGGTCACTCCGGTTGACAGGTGCGTCCATCGATTCACAGAGCGCGAGGTGCCGTCGCCCGCGGCACGTTGATGCATCGACGGATCATACGTGCGTCGACTCCCACAGCCCCCGTGTCCACCACCGTGGTGACGCAAGGATCGGCCTGATTGGTTGCGACCGGCACTGGTGGCGACCGTCGCGCCACTCGGCTACGGGACTGAGCCATGGCCGCCACAAAGCAACAGGACTCGTTGGCGCAGCTCGCTAACGCGTTGCAGCGATTCGCGCACGAACGGGATTGGGAGCAGTTTCACACTCCCAAAAATCTCGCGGTGGCGCTGTGTGTCGAAGCCGCCGAACTCGGCTCGAGGAAGACCAGAATATCGCCTACAGCGTCGGCGCGGACCTGCCGCGGCTCGATAACTAAGGCGCCGGCGGGAAGATCGTCGCGTTCGCCGAGGCAGGCGAGGGAAGCGGTGAGGCGGAAGCGGCGTTCCATTGCCCGTATCTTAGACTAATCGTTCCGCCTGTGATTCCGGAGAATTTCTAGGACGGCACCACGGCGCGCCTCGAACCGATCAAGCCACGCCGCGCAATCGTCGAGCGATCGTTGCTCGTACTCGCGTTCTCTCAGGTAGAGATTGCTGTACGTCTGCCAGTGCATCCCCCGTGGCTTGGGCGGAAACTGCGTAACGAAGTCCCAACCGCCGCCGAGCCGCTGCCGAATCTTGCGCCGCTGTCGCTGAGCCCTGCCCATGCGGTCCTCCCGCTGGCAAAACGTAGGCGAGCCGGTAGCAGTGTCGGCAGTAGAATCGATCGCCGGCATAGAGCGCGCCGACGCGACGCCGACAGTTGGGACGGAGAAACCAGGGTCGGCGACCACCGAACCGGCAGGGTTGGAAATCGAGCGGTACGCGTTGGCGGACCGGCTCGGCCTCGCCACGGACGCCGTACCGAAGTTCCACGCTTTCACCGTCCCTGGCGGAAACCGTGGTGACGTTGGACTTTTGCTCGCCCCGCTCCCAATGCCATCCGCCGAAAGTTCCAGCCCTGAGTAAACCGGCTCGACGCAGCGCGCCGACACGCAAGCTCAGATAGTCGGCGGTCGTGCCCCGGCTGCTCCACTCGTGCCTTCCAGATCCGAATCCTCCCACTAGCACCTCCGCGTTTTTCCGAAATCGCCTGGCAACCGGTGCACAATCGCTGGGTGCATTTCGGGTGCATTTCTCCGTCCGCCAGCGCCGCTCCGGTCCGATGATCCCTTGAAATCATTGGGCGGAGCGGCGCTGGAGCGTTCTTCGAACCAGTAGGTCGGGTGTTCGAATCACCCCGGGCGCGCCTTCTCCCTGCGGTATCTTCAGCACACCAGGCGAGTTTGCCTCCCTTGATTGCGCGCCGGTTGCGCCGGGCGTGAGATGACGCGCCGAGGAGTACACCCCCCGATGGGGACATTCGGCGGCCCTGTCAGCGCTCCCGATCATCAAGTGGCGCTCACCCATCTGGGCGAGACCGATGGCACCCACATGGCGACGCTCTGGCCCTTCTTTCTTGACTCAACTCCGGCCGCGACCTAGCGGCGTAGTATGCGAATTGCTCAGCTGTTGGGATCCCTCGCCGCGCTCGCCGCGCTGACCTCGGGTGCGCTGGCGGCGCCGGCGCCGGGGTCGCAACTGATCGACTGCAGCCAGGCCGGGACGCGCGTCGACATCACCGTCGACTCGCATCTCGATCCGTCCTGCACGTGGACGCGCGGCGTGCGCATCCTCGCCTCGAACGTGACACTCGACTGCCAGGGGGCGCGGCTCTACGGGCCGGATCGCCAGCGCGGCATCGAGATCAGCGCGCCGACCACCACCGCGCTGTCCAACATCACCGTGCGCAACTGCCAGATCGAGGGCTTTCTCAACAACATCCGCGTCACCCGCGACGGCTTCCGCGAGCTCGCCGCGGGCGTCGAGTACGACAACGGCTTCTCCAACATCGTCATCGAGGACAGCACGCTGCTCAATTCGCGCGGCGTCGGCCTGTTCGTCGACGGCTACGTCACCGGCGTCACCATGCGCCGCCTGCACGTCGAGGGCTCCGGCAGCTCGGGCATCTACCTGGAGCACGGCTCGAAGGGGTCGGTGGTCGAGGACTGCGACATCGTCAACAACGGCTTCGGCGAGAACGGCCCCTACTGGCAGGAGTTCGACAACACCGGCCTGAGCGGCATCTGGTACTGGGGCAGCGGCCGCGAGGGCATCTCGATCGACGGCGCGCGCGACAGCATCGTGCGCAACAACCACTTCTCGGGCAACGTCTACGGCGCCATCTTCCTCTACAAGAACTGCGGCGAGTACTACCTGTCGCGGCCGGAGCGCTGGTGGCAGCGCCGCTACGGCGCCGACAACAACCTGATCGAGGGCAACACCATCACCGGCGGCACCAACGGCGTGTGGATCGCCGCGCGCATGGCCGAGAACATCGTGCCGATGGAGTGCAGCGACCCGCAGTACGCGCCCGGCTACGCGCTCGACTACGCCGACCACAACATCATCCGCGACAACATCTTCCAGAACGTCACCTACGGCGTGCGCGTCGAGGACGACGACAACCAGATCCTCGACAACCAGTTCAGCGGCGCCGGCGCGCAGCAGGCGGTGCTGATCGGCACGCCGCTGCGCACCAGCGTGCTCGGCCAGCCGGTCACCGGCACCATCGTCAGCGGCAACAGCGCCGACATCCCCGCCAACCCCAACCCGTACCGCTGGGTGCACGGCCACACCAACACGACGTTCAGCGACAACCTCAGCCTCGGCCGCCCGTCCGGCATGTGCGAAGGGCTGGAGCCGGCGCGCGGGCCGTTCGTGATGACCGTCGCGGTCGTCATCCAGCCGACCGCACCGGTCGACCCGCCCGCCGGCCTGACGCCACCGGGGCCGCTCGGCCCCTGCCCGCTCGCCTGCGACAGCGGCGTGACCATGAGCGAGTCGGCGATCCGCATCGCCCGCCTCGACACGCCGCCGGGCGACGACACGCTGACCTTCAACGGCCGCCTGGCGATCGCCCATCCGTTCAGCCCGAGCTTCGACCCGAGCCTGTACGGCGTCGGCATCGTCATCGCCGACCAGGCCGGCACGCGCGTGCTCGACACGACCATTGCCGGCGGCGCCTATGATCCGCAGACCAAGGTCGGCTGGCGCGTCTCGTCGACCGGCAAGCGCTGGAAGTACGTCAACAAGAGCAGCTCGCCGGCGAACGGCATCACGGCGATCACGATCAAGGATCTGTCGAGCCGCCAGCCCGGCCTGATCGACTTCCGCGTGCAGGGCAAGCGCGGCACCTACGCCGTCGCGCCGAGCGCGGTGACGCTCACCGGCACGCTGGTGCTCGATCCACCGACCGCCGCCACCGGCCAGTGCGGCGCCGGCACCGGCGTCTGCGTAAACGACGGCCGCTCGCTGCGCTGCCGGTAACCGCGTGGATCAGCCGCGCAGCAGCTGCTCGTAGGCGTCGAGCGCGGCGTCGAGGTCGAGCACGCGGGCGACCTCGGCGGGCGGCGCGACGTAGCGCGCGGGCTCACGCAGCACGGCGATCAGGCCGGCGGCGAGCGCCTCCGCGTCGCGCGGCGCCACCAGCGTGCCCATGCCGGTCCAGCGCACCGCCATGCGCGCGCCGGGAATGTCGGCGATCACCGCCGGCGTGCCGCACAACATCGCCTCCAGCGGCACCAGCGGCAGGTTGTCGGTGCGGCTGGGCACCGCGATGACGTCGCACATGGCGTAGAAGTCGGCGAGCCGCTGCGGGTCGCGGATCAGCCCCAGCCAGTCGAGATGCGGCGCGACCGGTGCGATGAGGTCGCGGCAGGCGCCGAAGAAATCCTCGTAGGCGACGTCGCGGTCGCCGGCGTAGGCGAAGCGCGTCCCCGGACAGGCAGCGACCACCCGCGGAATCGCGCGCAGCAGGAAGTCGAAGCCCTTCTCCTCGACGAAGCGCCCCGCAAAGCCGACCAGCGGCGCGGCACCGGCGCCGAGCTCCTCACGCCAGCGCCGCGCCGCCGCCGCGTCCGGCGCCGGCATCGCCACCGGCGGCGCGATCGGCACGCACCTGGCGGCGAACGGCGCCAGGAAGCGCGAATGGTCGAGATAGTCGCGCGTGTAGACCGCCGCCGCGTCGCCGTGCCGGAACGCGTCGCGCAACAGCGCCGTCACGCCGCGCTCGACGGCCCGATTGAACAGGCCGCCCGGCATCACCAGGTCGCCGTGGTGGGTGAGCACGGCGCGCACGCCGCGCCGCCGCGCCAGGCGCACGAGCAGCGGCGCCTCCAGCATCGGCGTGTGCACCTGCAGCGCGTCGGCGTCCGCCAGCAGCCGCCAGGCGGCGACCGGGAACGACGGCATCACGACGCCGCGGCTCAGCCGGCCGAGGATCGGCAGGCGTACCACCCGCACGCCGTTGCACGTTTCCTGGCGCGGCAGGCGCGCATCGTAGTGCGAGGTCAGCACCGTCACCTGGTGGCCGCGCGCCGCCATGCCCTCGGCGACGCGCGCCGCAACGACGGTGAGGCCCGTCCAATGCGGTCGATAGTAGGTGAGGGCTGCGAGGATCTTCACTCCGGCGACACCGCGGTGTGCGTCGTCTGCCCGGGTCGGGCGTGAAAAGCCACCCGCCGGCGGCGCGCGTGGACACGCTCTCCGCGGCGCCCCTATAAGTCGCGCGCCGTGACCGCCGCCGCCGCGAGCAAGCGCGCCGCCCCGCCTCCCGCCGACGGGCTCGAGGCGCTGCTGCGCAACGAAGCCGACATGGCCTTCCGCCGCCGCGTCCGCACCGTGCTGGAGCTGCTCGCGGCGCGGCCCGACGAGCGCATCCTCGACAGCGGCTGCGGACACGGCTTCTACCTGCGCCTGCTCGCCGAGCTCGGCTGCCGGCGCAGCGTCGGCGTCGAGAGGCGCGCGCACTGGCTGGCCCAGGGCCAGCGCGAACTGGCCGACAGCGGCGCGGCGCTGGTACGCGGCGACGTCTGCCGCCTGGGCTTCGCCGACGCGTCGTTCGACAAGGCAATCCTGTCGGAGGTGATCGAGCACGTTCCCGACGACCTGGCGGCGCTGCGCGAGGCGCACCGCGTGCTGCGCCCCGGCGGCGTGCTGGTGGTCACCGTGCCGCACGCGGACTACCCGCTGCTCTGGGATCCGATCAACAAGCTGCTGGAGCGCGCCGGCACCCACCTGCCGCGCGAGCCGTTGTGGCTGGGCGGCATCTGGGCCGACCACTACCGCCTCTACACGGTATCCGAGGTGCTGGCGCGGCTCGAGACGGCCGGCTTTCGCTGCACCGAGGTGCGCCGCCTGACGCACTACTGCATTCCCTTCGCGCACCACCTGTTCTACGGCCTCGGCAAGGCGCTGCTGCTGTCCGGCTGGCTGCCGGGCGCGCTGCGCGACGCCGCCGACCGCTTCCGCTACCGCGACGCGGCCGCCGGCGCCGCCAACCCGATGCGGCTGGCGATCCGCGCCCTGCGGGCGGTCGACCGCCGCAACGACCGCGACATCCAGTTCCGCACCTTCCTCAACATCGCTGTGCGCGCGGTACGCGACTGAGCCGGCCACTCGCCACCGGCGACCAGTTGCGCGGCGGCTCGGACACAACACCCGCCCCCGGACCAGCCAGGGGGCTGGATCTCAAGTTGACTTGGTCTGGCAAGACCCCTTATCTGCGCCCAGCATGTCGATCGCTGGGACCGGGGGAGCAGTCCGGCGCGTAACAGGGCCTGCACGCGCCCTGCTCACGGTCCTTCTCGGCTCGGTCATCATCGTCGGCGCGCAGGTGATGCAGCGGCCGGTCCCGGCCCAGGCAGGGCCGGCTCCGACCGACACAGCGACGGCCACCGATACCTCGACGCCGACCGATACGGCGACCCCCACCGACACCGCGACGCCCACCGACACGCCAACCGACACGGCGACGCCGACCGACTCGCCGACCCCCACCGATACGGCTACACCGACCGATACGGCGACGCCCACCGACACGCCGACGACCACGGGGACGCCGACCGACACGGCGACGCCGACCAACACCCCGCTCGAGACGCAGACGCCGACACAGACCAGCACCGAGACCGCGACGGCGACCATCACTTCGACCTCGACGCGCACCGCCAGCCTCACCGAGGCGGGCTTCTGCGACGACCAGATCGACAACGACAACAACGGCTACACGGATTGTCAGGACCAGGCCTGCCTGGGGACGGCGCCGTGTCCGACCGGCGCGCCGGCGCTCTCGCCGCTCTTCCTCGCCTTCGCGGCGGCGATCGTGACCTTCATCGGCCTGCTGCGCCTGCGCCGCCGGCTCTCCTAGCCCGACGGGCGCGGCGCCGCATGCAGCGCTCGCGCATCGCTCCGCGCCGCCGGAGCGCACCATGACCGGTCGCGGGTCGCCGTCGGATGCGAGCTCCGACTGGCCGTGGCTGACGGCGCTGTTCGCGCTGCTCGCCGTGCTCGGGCTGGCCGCCTATCTGCGCGCCGTCGGGCTCGACTGGGACGAGGACGCCCGCCTGCACCCGGACGAGCGCTTCCTCTCCATGGTCGAGGACAAGCTCGCACCGGTCGGGTCGCTGGAGGAGTATTTCGACACCGAGCGCTCGTCGCTCAACCCGAACAACCGCGGGCACGCGTTCTTCGTCTACGGCAATCTGCCGATCACCCTGGTGCAGTACCTCGGCCAGTGGTTCGCGCAGCCGGACAACGACCTCGACCGACGTTGGTTCGGCACCGACCTGACCTCGCGCTACTCCGGCGTCCACCTGCTCGGCCGCGGCGTCTCGGTGGTCTGCGACCTGTTGACCACGGTGCTGGTGTTCGCCATCGGGCTGCGGCTCTACGGCCGCGGCGTCGGCCTGCTCTCCGCCGCGCTCTACGCCGGCGCCGTGCTGCCGATCCAGCAGGCGCACTTCTTTACCGTCGATGCGATCGCGACGCTGTTCGCCACGCTCGCCTTCTGGCTGGCGGTGCGCGCCAGCAGCGGCGCGCGCTGGTCGGACGACATCCTCTTCGGTCTCGCGCTCGGCGCCGGCCTGGCGTCGAAGCTCAGCATCCTGCCGGTCGCACTGCTGCTGGTGCTCAGCCTCGTCGTCCGCCTCAGCGTGCAGCGCGAGGCGCGGCCGGCGCAGCGCGATCCCGCCGCCGACCGCCGCCAGCGCGCCGCCGGCTACGTGCGTGCCGCGCTCAGCCTCAACCTCGCCTTCCTGATGGCGCTGCTCGCCTTCCGGATTCTGCAGCCGTACGCCTTCCTGCCGACCTACGCCGGCACGCAGCACAGCGGCGACGTCGGCGCCCGCGTCATTCGCCAGGTGGTCGACGTGGTCGGCGCGCGCATCAACCCGGATTGGCGCGAGCAGATGGGCAAGCTGCGCAATCTGCAGAGCGGCGCCGACGACTCGCCGCCGAACCATCAATGGGCGACGCGCACGCCGATCGGCTTTGCCTGGCTCAACCTGGTGCGCTTCGGCCTCGGCTGGCCGCTCGGCCTGACCGCGTGGCTGGGCTGGGCCTGGGCGCTGGTGGAGGGAGTGCGCGGCCGCTCGCAGAGCTGGCGGCACGTGCTGCCGGTCGCCTGGGTCGGCGTCTTCTTTGCCTGGTACGGCGCCGGCTGGGTGATGTCGATGCGCTACCTGCTGCCGCTCTACCCGATCCTGGCAGTGCTGGCGGCGTGGGCGCTGCTGCGCATCACCGCGCCGCAGCTCGACGCCTCGCGACCGGAGGCCACCCCGGCGCCGATCTGGCGGCGCGTGCTCGGCAGCGCGGCGATCGCCGTGGTGCTCGGCTCGACCTGGGCGTACGCCTACGCCTTCACCCGCATCTACACGCGGCCGCACCCGCGCCTCGCGGCGTCGCGCTGGATCTACGAGCACATCCCGGCGGACGTGACGCTGACGCTGGAGACCGCGAGCGGCACGACGACGCGCCAGGTCGGCCTCTACAACACGTGGCTGGCGCCTGGGGCCTCCCCGACCGACAAGACGGCGCCGGGCACCGCCCGCACCCGCATCGGCGACGAGGCGGCGGTCGAAGAGCGCTTCCGCCTGGCGCAGCCCGGCACCCTCACCGCACTGCGCCTGCACGACATTCGCGACGCCTCGACGCCGCCGTCGGCGCACGGGCTGCGCGTCGAGCTGCTCGGCGAGCGCGACGCGCTGCTGGCGCGCTGCGATTTCGACGCGCCGTTTCCGCCGCCCGACGCAGCCCCGGCGAGCCGCGCCTGCGCCATCGATCGGGTCGCCCTGTCGGCCGACACCGAGTATCGGCTGCGCCTGCGCGCCCGCGACGGCGCGCTGCTCTCGACCGGCGCGACCATCGCCAACGAAGGCCACTGGGACGATCCGGTGCCGGTGCCGCTGCGCGGCTACGACCCGTGGAACGCGCTCTACCAGATGTGGGGACTGGAGATGGCGATGGAAGACGACGCCGACAAGCGCGCCCGCATGCAGCACATCCTCGACCGCAGCGACTACCTGGTGATCTCGTCGAACCGCTTCTACGGCTCGCTGCCGCGCAACCCGCAGCGCTGGCCGATGTCCGTCGCCTACTACCAGGCGCTGTTCTCCGGCGCGCTGGGCTTCGCGCTGGTGCGCGACTTCGCGTCCTATCCGGAGATCGGCGGCTGGCGCATCGACGACCAGCCGGCCGAGGAGGCCTTCACCGTCTACGACCATCCGCGCGTCCTGCTGTTCGCCAAGCGCGCCGACTACGACCCGGCGCGCACCGCGGCGGTGCTGAATGGCGTCGACCTCAACCAGGTGGTGCGCCGACCCGCGGCGCAGGTCTTCGTCACCCCGGCGCCGGTCGCGCCGCCGCCGGCGCCCTGACCCGATTGGGCTAGCTGCACGGCCGCCGAGGCGACCGCTGGGTCAACTTTTTCTTGCCTCTACGCGTCCGAGCCGGTCATACAGCGGGCTGGGGTGGAGCACCGGGGCAGCAGGTGCGCCCGCGACCGGGGAGAGCAGATGTCGCAATGGGTTGATCGGAGGATGGCGCTGCTGCGCCAGCTGGCGGGGCTGATCGTCCTGCTGGGCTGCGCGGCGCCGGCCTTCGCGCAGGGATACGTCAACTTCGAATCCGGCCAGGTGCGGCCGCTGGCGCTGTCGCCGGACGGCACGCGGCTGTTCGCGGTCAACACGCCGGACAACCGGCTGGAGATCTTCACCGTCGGCGGCGGCACGCTGACGCCGGCCGGCTCGGTGCCGGTCGGCCTCGAGCCGGTGGCGGTGGCGGCGCGCACCGACAGCGAGGTGTGGGTGGTCAACCACCTCTCCGACTCGATCAGCGTCGTCGACGTCGGCAGCACGCCGCCGCGCGTCATCCGCACCCTGCAGAGCTGCGACGAGCCGCGCGACATCGTCTTCGCCGGGCCGGGCGGCAATCGCGCCTTCGTCACCGCGGCGCGGCGCGGGCAGAACTGCGCGCTGTCCGCCGACCTCACCACCTCCGGCACCCCGCGCGCCGTGGTGCAGGTGTACGACGCCACCAGCCTCGGCAACGGCCTGAACGGCGCGCAGGTCACCACCCTGGCGCTGTTCGGCGACACGCCACGCGCGCTGGCGCGCAGCGCCGACGGCAACACCGTCTACGCGGCGGTGTTCCAGTCCGGCAACCAGACGACGACGCTGAACGAGGGCTGGGTGTGCGACGGCGGCGCCGACGCACCGCCCTGCCTGGTCAGCGGCCGCACCGCGCCCGGCGGCCTGCCCTGGCCGAACACCAACTTCCAGAACATCGCCGAGCCGGAGAACGGCCTCATCGTCCGCTTCAACAACGGCAACAGCCGCTGGGAGGACCAGCTCGGCCGCAACTGGAGCGACCTGGTGCGCTTCCAGCTCCCCGACCTCGACGTCTTCGCCATCGACGCGGCGGCGCCGACGCCGGTGCAGACGGCGAGCGTCGCACACGTCGGCACGGTGCTCTTCAACATGGCGGTCAACCCGATCAACGGGAAGGTCTACGTCACCAACACCGAGGCGCGGAACGAGGTGCGCTTCGAGGGCCCCGGCCTCTTCGCCGGCACCGCCGGCGCCACCGTGCAGGGCCACCTGCACGAGGCGCGCATCACCGTGCTCGACGGCGGCACGCCGCTGCCGCGCCACCTGAACAAGCACATCGACTACCTGAACGACCGGCCGGCGCCGCCGGGCGTCAAGGAGCACAGCCTGGCGACGCCGCTCGGCATGGCGGTGAGCAGCGACGGCACGACGCTCTACGTCGCCGCCTTCGGCTCGAGCAAGATCGGCGTCTTCGACACCGCCGCCTTGGAGGACGACAGCTTCGTGCCCAACTCGGCCTCGCACATCGCGGTGAGCGGCGGCGGCCCGACCGGCCTGGTGCTCGACGAGGCCAACGATCGCCTCTACGCCCTCACCCGCTTCGACGATTCGATCGCCATCATCGACACCGCGACGCGCGCGGAGGTCGGCAAGCGCTCGCTGCACACGCCCGAGCCGGCGCCGATCGTCGACGGCCGGCCGCTGCTCTACGACGCGCATTTCACCTCCAGCAACGGCGAGGCGTCGTGCTCGTCGTGTCACGTGTTCGGCGACTTCGACAGCCTCGCCTGGGATCTCGGCAACCCCGACGAGGTGGTGATCAACAACCCGCTGCCGGTGCGCATTCCGGCCATCCTCGGCACCTTCGAGGACTTCCACCCGCTCAAGGGGCCGATGACGACGCAGAGCCTGCGCGGCATGGCCAACCACGGCTCGATGCACTGGCGCGGCGACCGCACCGCCGGCAACGACCCGGGCGGCGACTCGGGCGACGAGAACGGCGCCTTCCTCAAGTTCAATCCCGCCTTCGAGGGTCTGGTCGGCCGCGACGCGCCGCTGACGCCGGCGGAGATGCAGGAGTTCGCCGACTTCATCCTCACCGTCACCTACCCGCCCAACCCGATCCGCCGGCTCGACGGCGTGCTCTCCGGCCAGCAGGCCGCCGGCCAGGCGCTGTACAACGGCCGCATCACCGACGCGCTGTTCAACTGCAACGGCTGTCACACGCTCGACGCCAATGCCGGCTTCTTCGGCTCGGACGGGGCGACGACGTTCGAGGGCGAGACCCAGATGTTCAAGGTCCCGCACCTGCGCAACGTCTACCAGAAGGTCGGCATGTTCGGCTCGCCGGGCGTCGCCAACGCCGGCCCGCAGATCCGCGGCTTCGGCATCCTGCACGACGGCAGCGTCGACACCGTCTTCAATTTCCTCGGCGCCAGCGTGTTCAGCCTCACCAACGCCGAGCAGCGCCAGCTCGAGCAGTTCGTCTTCGCCTTCGACTCGAACCTGAAGCCGAGCGTCGGCCAGCAGACGACGATCACCAGCACCACCAACGTCAACGTCAACGACCGCGTCACCCTGCTGGAGCAGCGCGACGACCTCGGCGAGTGCGACGTGATCGTGAAGGCCGCGATCGCCGGCGTGGCGCGCGGCGCCTATCGGCTCGCCGACGGCACCTTCCAGTGGGACCGCGTCGGCGAGGCCCCGATCAGCGACGCCGACCTGCGCCTGCTCGCCGCCACACCGGGCCAGGAGCTGACCTTCACCTGCGTGCCGCCGGGCGCCGGCCAGCGCCTCGGCGTCGACCGCGACTTCGACGGCTACTTCGACCGCGACGAGCTCGACTTCGGCACCGACCCGGCCGACGCCGAATCGTTCCCCGGCTCGGACGCGGTGCCGGTGCGCGCCGAGAAGCTGCTGCTGCGCGACGACGCCAGCGCGCCGATCGATCCCGACAAGTCGACGATCACCTTCAAGTCGAGCCGTTATCAGGGCCAGGAGAGCGGCGTGGTCGTCCCGGCGTTCGACAGCAGCAGCGACCCGAGCGTCGGCGGTGCCACCCTGCGCATCCATCGCGGCGACGGCGGCGGCGCGGTGCTGCTGAGCCTGCCCGCCGCCGGCTGGACGCGCGTCGGCTCAGCGACCAAGCCGGGCTACAAGTACCGCGACAAGGACCGCATCAACGGCCCGATCCGCTCGATCACGCTGCGCAACGGCAAGCTGGTCATCAAGGGCAAGGGCGCGCAGCTGTTCCAGCTCGACGCCGCACCGCAGGGCAGCGTCGTCGTCCGCCTCGACCTCGGCGACGTCGATCTCTGCACCGTCTCCCCGGCGGGCAACTACGACACCTTCGAGAAGTTCGACGGCGCCAAGCACACGCCGGCGCCGCCGAGCTGCCCGGGGATTCCGTTCTGACGAGGCTGCTAGGCTGTTACGGTGTTAGGCTGTTAGGGCGCCTGAAGGGTTTCCCCTAACAGCCTAACAGCCTAACAGCCTAACAGCCTAACAGCCTAACAGCCTCGCCCTGCGCTCACCGCTCCGCGCAGAAGCCGAAGACCACCAGCTGGCCCGGGTAGACGAGGTTGTTCCAGGCGACGCCCTCGGCGGTGACGACGCCGCCGCTGAACGACCAGACGGCGTTCCACAGCTGGGTGACGCGGCCGCTGATGGCGAAGCTGACGCGCCAGTCGACCGCAGCGCCGCCGGCGTTGCTGACGATGACGTCGGAGCAGTAGCCGCTCCCCCACTCGGACTGCGGCACCAGCTGCACGCTGACGCCGCCGCCGGCCGGGGTGGTCGGGGCGCGCGTCGCGGTGCGCGTCGCGGCGCTGGTCGCCGTGGCGGTGGCCGGGACGCTGGTGCGCGTCGGGGTGCGGGTGGTCGTGCGGGTCGGTGTCGTGCTCGCGGTCGCCGCCGGACGCGTCGCGGTGGCGGTCGGCGGCACGGCGGTGGGCGGCACGCGCGTCGCGGTGGGGCTGGCGGCGACGGTATTCGGCGGGCGCGTCGCGGTCGGCGCCGGGGCGCCGTTGCGGTCGGCGCAGAAGCCGAAGCTGACGCTGCCGCCGGCGGCGACCAGGTTGTTCCAACTCACGCCGCCGGCGGTCAGCACGCCGCCGGCGCTGGAGACGACCACCGCATTCCAGCTCTGGGTCAACGCGCCCTCGTAGGGCACGCTCACCGTCCAGTCGATCGGCACCGCGCTGCTGTTGCTCACCACCACGTCGGCGCAGTAGCCGGCGCCCCAGTCCGATTGCGGCACGACGCGCGTGGCGAGGCCGCCGCCGGGCGGCAGGGTGGCGGTCGGCGACGGCGTCGCCGTGGCGCTGCGCACGGCGGTCGGCGGCGCGGTCGGCGGCACATAGCCGCCGTCCGCGAGCGCGACGATGGCGGCCAGCGCGCCGGTGTAGCCGGCGTTGTAGTCGGTCGCCACCTCGTTGCGGACGTAGTCGTGGCGGTCGTCGACGTAGTCGAAGTCGTTGGCGCTGGCCGGACCGCCGACCAGCGCGCCGGTGAGCTCGTGGCGGTTGTCGACCGGCACGTCGATGTTGAAGGTCGGCGAGTCGTGCGCGCCGCGATGATGCGGATTGCGCGGCGCATTGGCGCCGACGCCGACCACGTAGCTGGCGCCGCGCGGATTGTCGCCGAGCGCGTAGTTCACCTGGCTGAGCGCCAGGCGCTCGTAGCGCTCGCGCTTGAGCGGGTCGCTCAGCGTCGCGGCGTAGTCGAGCGCCAGGAACGCGGTGGTCGTCGCGTAGCGCAACGAGCCCCAGCGATCGAGGAAGACGAGGCCGCCGGGGCTGCGCGGCAGGCCGCTGAGCCAGTGCTCGAGATGCTGCTCGAGGCGCGTCGCCTGGGCGCCGCGCCCGGCGCGCGCCAACAGCAGGCGGGTGCCGTTGCTGACGTTGTCCCAGTTGTGCGCCCAGTAGGTCGCGTCCTGCGCCTGCGCCAACGCCGCCTCGGCCTGGGTGAGATAGGCCGCCTCGCCGGTGGCGCGATGCAGCCACGCCGCCCCCCAGGCGAGCTCGTCCCAGAAGCCGCTGAACGAGGTGTAGTAGCCGTTGGCGCGCGTGTAGCCGGCCGACGAGCGCAGGCGATCGGCCAGTCCGTAGAGCTGGCGGGCGGTGTCGAGCAGGCGTACCGCGTAGACCGGGTCACTGGCGGCGAACACCATCGAGCCCGCCGCCAGCGCCGCCGCGGTGCCGGCCATCACCTCGCTGCACGGCGCCGCGGCGCTGCAGGCGAAGGCCGGACGCGCCATCGTCATCGCCTGCGGCGGTCCCCAGAAGGCATGGTCGAGGCCGCCGTAGCCGACCTGGTAGTAGAAGCGGTCGTCGGCGTCGCCGGGGCCGCCCGGCTGGTAGGCCTGCAGGAAGTAATCGAGCGCGAAGCGCAGGTTGTCGCGCGCGTAGGCGGCGTCGCCGGCGCGGTCGTAGGCGGTCGGGAAATCGACCAGGCTCCAGCCCAGCATGGTGGCGCTGTAGGCCATCGGGAGCCCGAACTTGACGTGATCCCCGGCGTCGAACCAGCCGCCGCTCAGGTCGACCCCGACGTCGGCGCCGTCGCTCAGCGCCGCCGGCTGGCGCCAGTCGACGCGCCAGGTGTAGCGCGCGTGGTGCGCACCGCTGCGCTGCGCCTCGTAGAAGCGCAGCGAGGCGCGCAGCGCGCCGGCATAGTCGTAGTGCAGCAGATCGCCAGGCAAGGCGCCGGCGGACGGCGGGGCGGCAAGGCTCGCGAGCAGGACGAGACCCAGGATGCGACGGCGCATGCGCGGCTCAGGCATGAGGTGACCTCCGGTGCTGTCCCGGATGCGGGGAATCGACGGTTTGTGACGCGACCCGCGGGAAGCAACGACAGTGCCGCCGGCGGCGATCCACCCGGGCGGAGTGGCGCACCTGCCGGGAGCGGGATAGTTTCGACGCTGAATCGATGCCGCGTTGGGCGCTGTCGCGACAGGCGACCTGGATTCTGGCCGGCGCGGCGCTGCTGCTCCTCCTGGTGGGCATCGGCGCGCGCTGGCAACTCTCCTCCGCCTTCGAGGCCGGCGACGCCGTCGTGCGCACCCAGAAGGTCCTGGCCGCCACCGCGGCGCTGCGCAGCCATCTGCTCGACGCCGAGACGGCGCAGCGCGGCTATCTGCTGACCAATCGGCCGGAGTACCTGGAGCCCTACAGCTCGGGGCGCGAGAAGGCTGTCGGCGACCTGGGAACGCTGCGCGACCTGCTGTCGGCGGACAGCGAGCAGGGCCATCGGCTGCAGCGCGCCGCGGTGCTGGCAACCGCCAAGCTCGACGAGATGGAGCGCACCCTGGAGGCGCGCAACACGCAGGGCGCCGCCGCGGCGCTGGCGCTGGTCAACACCGACCTCGGCAAGCAGACCATGGACCGACTGCGCACGGTGCTGGACGAGGTCGACGACCGCGAGCGCGGCGGGCTGGGCGCGCAGATGGCGGAGCGCGCGCAGGAGCGCCAGCGCCTGAGCACGCTGCTGTTCGCCGGCGCCCTGGGCGCCCTCGGCCTGCTGCTGAGCGGTGTGGCGGCGCTCAACGCCGCGGCCCTGCAGCGCCTGCTCGCCGAGCGGCGTACGCGCGAGAGCGAGGAGCGCCTGCGCATCACGCTGCGCAGCATCGGCGACGCGGTGATCGCCACCGACCCGCACGGTCGGGTCGTGTTCATGAACGAGGTGGCGCAGGCGCTGACCGGGTGGCCCGAGCGCGAGGCGATCGGCGAGCCGCTCGACGCGGTGTTCCGCATCGTCAACGAGGCGACGCGGGCGACGGTCGAGAGCCCGGTCGCCAAGGTGCTGCGCGAGGGCCAGGTGGTCGGCCTCGCCAACCACACCGTGCTGCTGGCGCGCGACGGGCGCGAGCACCCGATCGACGACAGCGGCGCGCCGATCCGCGACGCCGACCGCGCAATCATGGGCGTCGTGCTGGTGTTCCGCGACGTCAGCGACCGCAAGGCAATGGACGAGGAACGCGCGGCGCGCGCCGCGGCCGAGTCACGCGCCGCGCTGGCGCTGGCGGCGCGCGAGGCGGCCGAGTCGGCCAACCGCGCCAAGGATCAGTTCCTCGCCGTGCTGTCGCACGAGCTGCGCTCGCCGCTCAACGCCATCGTCGGCTGGCTCGCCATGCTGCGGCGTGGATTGGAGGGCGCGCAGTTGACGCGCGCGCTCGACACCATCGAGCGCAACGTCCACCAGCAGGCGCAGCTGATCAACGACCTGCTCGACGTGTCGCGCATCATCTCCGGCAAGCTCAGCATCGACGACGAGCCGATCGACCTGGCGGCGGTGATGCACATGGCGATCGACAACGCCCGCCCGGCTGCCGGCAACAAGTCGGTGCGGCTCGATGCCAGCGTCGGCGCGCTCACCGGCAGCGTGCGCGGCGACGTCAAACGCCTGCTGCAGGTGGTGACCAACCTGCTCAACAACGCGGTCAAGTTCACCCCTGGCGGCGGCCGCATCGACGTCAAGCTGTGGCAGCGCGACCAGACCGCCTGCATCGACGTGATCGACACCGGCGTCGGCATCGCGCCGGAGTTCCTGCCGCACGTCTTCGACCGCTTCCGCCAGGCCGACGAGAGCGACGCGCGCGCGCACGGCGGGCTCGGCCTCGGGCTGTCGATCGTCAAGCACCTGATCGAACGCCACGGCGGCACGGTCGAGGCGTTGAGCGACGGCGTCGGCTGCGGCTCGACCTTTCGCGTCTGCCTGCCGCTGGCCGACGGCGCGCCGCGGGCGACCCCGGCGCGGCCCTCCCTGCCGAGCGGACCGACCGACCTGAACGGCGTCGCCGTGTTGGTGGTCGACGACGACGCCGACACGCGCGAAGGCATGTGCCTGGCCCTCGAGGTCAACGGCGCGCGGGTGACGCCGGCCGATTCCGCCGCCGCCGCGCTGCTGGCGCTGGCGCGCGAGCTCCCCAGCGTCCTGGTGAGCGACATCGGCATGCCGGGTGGCACCGGGCTGCACCTGATTCGCACCGTGCGCGAGCAGTTCGGCGCCCTGCCCGCCATCGCCATTTCCGGCTACGCCAGCCGCGAGGATCGCGAGGCGGCGCTGGCCGCCGGCTTCAACGAGCATCTCGCCAAGCCGGTCGACCCCGGCACGCTGCTGGCGCGCCTGCGCCAGCTCGTCGATCAGCGCGGCGGCTGAGCCCGGCTCACGCCGCTTCGCGCGTCTCGCGCCCGCGCTGCGGATCGAGCAGGCGCTCGCGCAGCGCCGCCGGCGAGACGCCGATGGCGTGGCAGATCGACAGGAAGTTGAACGGCCACGACGTGTCGTCCGACGCCACCCACTGGTAGGCCTCGACGTAGAGCCGCTGGTGGCGCTTCTTGCGCGCGTGGCGATAGAGGCGCAGATCGGTCGCGGCGCGGTCGAGCACCGCGGCGGCCAGCTCGCGCTCGGGTGAGGTGCCGCTGCCGGTCCACACGTCGTGGTACTGCACCGGATGGAGGATGCACGTCGGCAGGTGCTCCTCGGGGAATCCGGCCATGCGGGGGAGGTCGATGATTGCCGCGTTCGAATAGCTCATGGCCTCTGCGGCTAAGAAAGAAGCGGGCCAACTCGCTGGCAACGCCATGCCATGGCTCGCGGGTTCGCTCGCCACATGCCGCCCTGTGCATCGTGCAGAGCGCGTGTAGAACTTACAGGCTCAGGCGAGCGGCAGCGTCAGCAGCACCGCTGCGCCGTCCGGGTCGCGGCGGACCGAGCACGAGCCGCCGTCGGCGGCGGCCAGGCGCGCCGCCAGCGCGGTGGCGGCGGCGTCGAGGGCGGCGCCGCGCAACACCAGGTGGGCACGACCGCCCTGGACGAGCAGCTCGATGGTCAAGCCGCTTCCCGGGTCGCTGCCGGTCACTGCCTGACGCAGCAGGTCGAGCAGCGCGGTCGCCATGCCGGCGGCGCTGGCACGCACCAGAATCGCCTCCTCCGGCAGTGCGAGTGCGAGCTCGACGCGCGCCTTGCGCGCCGCCGGGGTCGCCAGTGCCGCGAGATCCTGCACCAGGGCGCGGAGATCGCAGTCGGCGGGGCTCGCCGGCGGGGCGGTCTGCAGCAGCCAGCCCTGCAGGAGCCGGTCGAGGCGGCGCACCTGGTCCTCGATCGCAGCGACCGAGGCGCGCCGCTTCTCCTCCGCCGCCTCGCCGCCGGGCACGACGCGCAGCAGCTCGAGGCGCAGGACGATGGTGTTGAGCGGCCCCTTGAGGTCGTGGAAGTAGCCGGGCGCGAAGGCGGCCAGCGCGCGCATCCGCGCCGCCCACGCGGCGTCGTCCGAGAGCATCACTGCGCCTTGTAGGCGGACAGGCGGTTGTAGAGCGTCTTCAGACTGACACCGAGGATCTCCGCCGCCTTCTGCTTGTTGCCGGCGACCTGCTCCAGGGTGGCGAAGATCAGGCGCTTCTCGACGTCGGCGACGCTGGAGCCGACGCGGACATGCAGGACCTGGTCGCCGTCGTCGTGCAGCGTCGGCGCGGCGCCGTTGGCAGCGGACAGGGTCGGCAGGCAGGCGGCGTCGACCTCCTGATCGGCGAGGATGAAGGCGCGGTGCACCAGGTTCTTCAGCTCGCGCACGTTGCCCGGCCAGCTGTAGCGCTCCAGCGCGGCGAGCGCGCTGTCGCTCCAGCGCTTGCTGGTGCCGTTGGCGGCGTTGAGCTCGGCGAGGAAGTGCTGCGCCAGCAGGGTGACGTCGCCGCCGCGCTGGCGCAGCGGCGGCAGCCGCACCGGGAAGACGTTCAACCGGTACCACAGGTCCTCGCGCAGCTTGCCCTCGCGCACCGCCTGCTCGGGATCGCGGTTGGTGGCGGCGACGACGCGCACGTCGACGGCGAGCGGCTTCTCGCCGCCGACGCGGGTGACGGCGCCGGTCTCCAGCACGCGCAGCAGCTTGACCTGCAGCTCGAGCGGCATCTCGGTCACCTCGTCGAGGAACAGCGTGCCCTCGACCGCCTGTTCGAAGACGCCGCGGTGCACGCGATCGGCGCCGGTGAAGCTGCCCTTCTCGTGGCCGAACAGCGCGCTCTCGATCAGGTTCGGCGAGATGGCGCCGCAGTTGACCGGCACGAAGGGGCCTTTGCGGCGGCGGCTGAGCTCGTGCACCGCCTGGGTGACGACCTCCTTGCCGGTGCCGCTCTCGCCGATGATGAACACCGTCGCGTCGGTCGGCGCGACGCGGCTGATCAGGTCGTAGACCACCGACATCGCCTCGCTGCCGCCGACCAACGGTCCGAAGCGGCCGAGTTTGCGCAGCGCGCCGCGCAGCGAGCCGATCTCCTCGCGCAGCTCGCGCGTGCGGGTGACGTTGGCGAGTATGGTGCGCAGCCGCGGCAGGTCGAGCGGCTTGGTCAGGTAGTCAGCGGCGCCGCGGCGCAACGCCTCGACCGCGGTGTCGACGCTGGCGTTGCCGGTGATCAGCACCATCTGCGCGCCGATCGCATTGGCGTCGTCGATCAGGTCGAGCCCGCTGCCGTCGGGCAGCGTCAGGTCGACCAGCAGCAGGTCCGGCGCGCGCTCCTGGATGGTCGCGCGGCCCGCCGCCAGGGTGGCCTCGCCGCGCACGCTGAAGCCCTCGCGCTCGACCAGGTCGAGCAGCGCGTCGAGCGCGGCGCGGTCGTCCTCCACCACCAGGGCATGCGGCATGGCGCGTCAGCTCCTCGTTTGTGCGGCGCGGAATCAGGCGCCGGTGGTCAGGCGGCGCAGGCGCGCCACCAACTCCGACACGTCGAACGGCTTGGCGACGAAGCCATCGAAGCCGGCAGCCTCGGCCGCGGCGCTGCTGGCGTCGGCGAAGCCGCTCACCGCGATCGCCGGCAGGCGCGTGGCCCCACCGGCCTCGCGCGCGCGGATGCGACGGATCAACTCGTACCCGTCGACGTCCGGCAGGCCGATGTCGCTCACCAGGACGGTCGGTGTCTGTCCGTCCAACAGTCCCAGGGCGTTGGGCGCCGAGTCGGCGCTCAGCACCTGGGCTCCATGTGCGGTGAGCACGACTTCCAATGCTTCACGGGTCGACGGGTCATCCTCGACCAACAGGACTTTCACGCCGTTCAGCCGTGGCCGGCTTCCGTCATTCTGTTCCATGCGCGTACCGGCAGGTCGCCGTTGCACGTCGCTTGCCACCGCCCCACCGATTGGGGCTTGTGGTCCGGATCATCGCCAACCCGACATGGATTGCAAGAGTTACAATCGCGGCTGAAGGATCTCCAGGGTGCGGGTCGTCGGCGACCCGCACCCTGGAGGAGTCCGCTCATTTCTTCAGCGCGTCCTTGACCTTGTCGACGGCCTTCTCGGCGGCGTCCTTGACGCGCTCGGCGGCGTCCTTGACGCTGCCGGCGCCCTGGTCGATGCGCCCTTCGCGCTTCAGCTTCGGATCATCGGTCAGCGCGCCAACCGCTTCCTTGACGCGTCCCTTGGCCTTGTCGAGCGTACCGCTCATGTGAAGCTCCTTTCGTGTCATTCCCCCGCGCCGACCGCGGGGTCGAGCGAGGGAGAGGCGGGGCGCCGCGGCGAGCGGCGCCCCGCTGGGGTCGGGAGACGGACCGCCTTCGCGTTCCGCCAGGCATGTGGGGTGACCGCAGCTATTGCCAGCCGCGTGCCAGCCGCTCAGAGGCGCAGGAACGTCACGCCGATGCGCGGCAGCAGCGGCAGCATGTAGCTTTGACCGGTGAAGGCAGCAGAACCTGCGCGCGCCTGGCCGTGACGCGCGAACGCGTCGCCGAGCTCGATGAGCTTGTCGCCGCCGAGCAACTCCTCGGCGATGGTGAAGACCTCGCCTTCCTCGGTCTCGATATGGCGCTCGACGCAGGCGCGCAGCGCCGCCAGCATCTCGGTCCAGGTCGGATCATCGGTCGGTGTTGCGATCAGATCGTCGAGTGCCTCGGCGATCTCGTCGTGCTCGGCGGCGGCATCGTCGAGCAGGTCGCCGGCGCCGGGCAGCTCGCGCAGCGCGGCGTAGAGGGTCGCGTGCTCGGCGGCGGCGTGGCGCTCGATCTCGCGCGCGACGCTGGCCACCAACTGGCGGCGGACGATCGCGTCGTCGACGTCGAGCAGGCGGATGAACAGGCCGAGCAGCCGCTCGTGGTCGTCGGCGGCGCGCTCGAGGACGCCGGTGAAGCGGTATTCCGTCATATCGCCCTCCTCCTGATCGCGCGGGGCCCGCGGCCGACGGGCAATGCCGTCGGCCGCGGCCGCGCCGTCTCGAGCACCCGGATCCGGAAGCGGCGCCTCACGGCGTTGCGACAGAAGAGGTCGTATGGCTCGAACGGGTTCAACCAAACGGGTCACCTGAGGATGCGTCCCTCAGCTCCCCAGGCCGATGAGCTGCCCGACCGCCTGGAGCGGGCCGGGGCGCGCCGCGGCGCGGCGCCGCTCGGCCATCTGTGCGCCGATCTCGCGCAGCGTCTCGCGGTCCAGCAGCTTGCGGGCCCGCGGGAAGAGCTCGCTGCGCTCCTCGTCGATGTGGTGCGTCACCAGTTCCTTCAGCACTTTGGCGCGCGCCGCGAAGACGTCGGGCTCGTGTTGGGCCTGCTTCACCTCGGGCAGCACGAGGTCGACCGTGTGGTGCTCCTCGGTGGCCTCGTGGAACATCTGCCGATCGCGCTTGCTCTGCGCCGCCTCGCGGAACGCCGGATAGAAGAGCGCTTCTTCCAGTTCGGTGTGCTGCTTGAGCAGCGCCTCGGTTTGCGCCAGCAGCGACTGGCGCCGCGCCGTGCCCTGTGCCGCCTGCAGCCCGCTGAGCAGCGACTGCAGCTTGCGGTGATCGCGGGTCAGGAACGCGATCGCGTCGTTGGCTGGTGCGGTGGTCTTGCGACGCGGCGGCTTGCGCTTCCTGTCGCGCGTGCGCGCCGTCGTGCTCTGCTTCGTTCTCGCCTTGCTGCGCTGCGTGGCCATTCGGCAATTCCCTCCCAATGATTTGCGCGGTCTGCGGTGCAGCGCGCGTGCCAACGTCACGAGGATGCGTGGAGGGTCGTCGGCGGGTGAGACGCGGCACACGGCGGTAAGGTTGACGTGCCTCGCCGGGTAAGATTCACCGCCGCGCCGCGCGCCGCGCACGCGCGGTGGAAGAATCTCGATTCAGTCGCCGAGAAATTCGCCGAGCACGGCGAGCGAGGGAATGTGATCGCAGAGGATCTTCAGCGTCACCAACAGCGGCATCGCCAGCAGCGCGCCGGCGATGCCCCAGATCCAGCCCCAGAAGATGAGGCCGAGAATCACCACCACCGGATTGAGCGTGAAGCGGCGCGACAGGATGAGCGGCGTGAGGAACGAGCCCTCGAGAATGTGCCACGCCAGATAGGCGCCCGGCGCGGCGAGCGCGGCGCCGAGCGAGTCGAAGGTCAACATCGCCGCGGCGAAGACGATGCCGATGCCGGCCAACGGCCCGATGAACGGGACGAAGTTGAGCACCGCGGCGAGCGCGCCCCACAGCAGCGGGTTGGGCATGCCGATCGCCCACATCGACGCGCCGACCGCGACGCCGAACCCGGCGTTGATCAGGCTGACGGTGAACAGATAGGCGGAGACGCTCTCCTGGATCTCGCGCGACATCGCCACCGCCACTTTGCGATCGCGCAGGCGCGGCAGGACGCCGACCAGCTTGCGCAGGAAGAGGTCTCCGGAGGCGAGCAGGAAGTAGGCGAGAATCAGCACCAGGCCGGCGGCAGCGACCACGTTCCAGGTGCCGAACAGCAGCAGCTCGCCGAGGCCGGGGCCCTGCACCGCGACCACCGTCGGGGCCTCGCCAACGGTGGTCAGCTGCTCGACCCGGCTGGTCGCCTGGCCGAGGTCCTGCACCGCGTCCTTGACGATGCGCACCTTGGCCTCGATGCGGCGCAACGCCTGTGGCGCCGCCTGCACCCAGGTGGTCGCCGGACCGCTCAGCGTGTAGACGCCCCACGCCACCGCCGCCGCCAGCGCGGCGAGGACCAGCGCCGCGCCGACGCCGTCGGGAATGCGCGCCCGGCGCAACCCGCGCACGATCGGCGCCAGGATGAAGCTGGTGATGATCGCCAGGACGATCGGCAGGACGAGGACGCGGGCGAGATACAGCGTGTAGAGAACGGCCAGGACGAACAGGCCGATCAACGCCACGCTGCTCGGGCTCGGCGCCGGCGGCGGCGCCTCGGCCGCCGCGACGTCGTCCGCCGGCGGACGACGCGCGACGCCGGAGAGCTGCACCGGTTCCACCGCGTCAGCGCGCCGGTTCGGCCGCCGCGCTGACCGCGTCGGCCGCCTGTTCGGCGGCGGCGCCGACGCGGTCCTTCAGATCGGCGGCGCGCTCGCCGATCTCCTCGCGCAGCTCGCGCCCGCTGGTCGGCGCCAGCAACAGCGCCAACCCCGCGCCGACCAGCAGCCCGGCACCGAACAGCGCCATGCCGGGCAACAGGTCGCCGCCGCGCGACTGGCGCTGCAACCCGGCCAGCTTGATCAGGTCGTCAGTGGTGGTGGGGATGTGCCGGCTCAGCTCCGGCAGATGTCGCGCCACCTCGGGCAGGTGGCGGGCGAGCTCCTTGGCGAAATCCATCGTCTCTCTCCTCTCGGTTGTGTCGCGAATCGGTTTCGCGGTGGACCGGAGGTGCGGAGGTGGGGCCCTCTCAACACCGCATCCCACCTCCGCACCTCCGCACCTCCCGTCCACCGCGCTGCGGTCACTCGTCGGGTTTCGCGGCCAGCGCCCCGACCACCTGGCCGAGCACGCGTTCGGCGGCCAGGCGGCCGCCAATCGCCAGCGCGAGGCGCAGGACAGGGCTCGGGAGCCCGCCACCCAGCACGCACCCGACGCCGGCGGCGACGGCGATGGTGGCGTAGGGCTGCGCGTCCAGCCGGGCGCGCAGATAGCGGCGCCAGCCGGCGACGGCGCGCGTGGTGTGCTCGCCGAGCGCCGCCAGATCGCCGCGCAGCCGCGCGGTGTCGTCGAGCAGCTCGCGCGCGTTGGGCGCGGCATGGCCGTTGGTGCGGCGTTCGGTGGCCATCGCCCTACACCCGCCGCAACAGGCGGCCGAACAGGAAGCCGGCGGCCACCGCCGCGCCGACGGCGACGAACGGACGCTCGCGCACGAATGCGCGCAGTCGCTTGTCGGCGTCGGCAAGGTCGTCGCGCAGAGCGTCGAGCCGCTCCTGCAACGCGTCGAGATCCGCGCGTGTCTCTCCGGCGTGTGCCGCCGGCTCGTCGTTCACCCTGGCGGGCGTGATGGCCATGATGCGTTCCTCCTGTTGTGCAGACCCGGGCGCGCCTCAACGGCGGCCGAGCCAGATCCCGGCGAGCAGGCCGGCGGCCAGCCATGGCAACGGATGGTCGCTGAGCTCAGCACCGATCCGCTCGCCGACGGCGAACGGACGCTGCAGGGCGCGGCGCAGATCGCGCAGCGCCAGCTCGAGCTCGCGCTCGTGCGACTCGACGCTGGCGATCAGCTCGCGCCGTTCGGCCTCGCCATTCATGCGCGCCGCGTTTCGATCAAGGGCCGGCGCATGCCCGGCATCGCCAGCTCGTCGAGGTCGCGTGCGCGCCGCACGCCGGCGGCGACCAGCAGCGCGCCGGCGGCGAGACTGGCAAGCCCGGCGGCGGCCAGCGCCGCCGGCAGCGTCACGTAGGGCGCCGCCCAGATCACCGCCGCGGCGAGCACCGCGAACCACGCGCCGCTCAGGCATACCGCGCCGACCGCCACCAGCGCTGCGGCGCGCAGGCTGGTCGCCGCGAGCTGCGCCAGATCGAAGCGCGCCAGGTCGACGCGGTCCAGCACGACGCGCTGCCCGGCCTCGAACAGCCGGATGAAGGCGTCGGTGATGGTCGGCTCCCCGCGCTCGCCGCCCGGCGAATGGGGGTGGTGGGGGCGGGTGCCCGCCCCCACGCCATTAGTCGACGGCATCCTTCACCTTGTCGCCGGCATCCTCGATCTTGTCGCCGGCCTTCTCGGCGGCGCGGTCGATCTCCTTGCCGGCGCGTTCGGCTGGGCCCTCGTGCTCGCAGGCGCTGATACTCAGTGCCGCGGCCGTCAGCCACAGCGCCGCCATCAGGCGGCCAATCTGGTGTCCCCGCATGTCTCCTCCCGTGTGGTTGTGTGGGGCTGGGCGTGCTGCCGCCGTTACAGCGGCGGACGACCGCGACCGACCACTCCCATGATCAGCGAGACCAGGAAGATGATCAGGAACAGGCCGAAGAGGACCTGTGCGATGCTCGACGCCGCACCGGCAACGCCGCCGAAACCGAGCAGGCCGGCGATCAACGCGACGACGAGAAAAACCAGGCTGTAGTACAACATCGGGTCGTTCCTCCTTTGCCTCGGGAGAGAGCAACCCCTTTGCCAACCCGCGATTGGCGTTGTGGCGCCTGCGTTCTCGGTGGCGCGCGCGGGCTGCCGGTAAAAGTTACAGCCGGGTTGGAAAGACGGGAAACAAGCTCACAGGGAGACACGGAGATCAGATGTTTACTCCGTGCCTCCACGCCTCCGTGTGAGTCTCAGGCTTTACGTCGCCCGCGCTTGGTGGGCGGCTTGGCCTTCACAGTCGCCGGCTTCGCATCGGCAGCCGCGACCAGGCTGCGCGAGGCCGTCATGCGCCAGGCGTCGGCGAGAAAGTCGGCCACCTCCTCCCAGTCCACCACCCGGCCGTCGACGCGGATGCCAATCCAGCCGCTCGGCCCGACGTAGGGTGGGCGGAAGAAGCGTTCCGGTTCGGCCTCGACCAGCATCTCATGCACGCCCGGCGGCGCTTTGCAGAGGATCGCGATACGCCCGTCGCCGTGGTGGTTGTCGCTGAACATGGCGAACATCTTCTCCGCCTTGCCGACGCGAAAGGTCGCCTCGCCCCAGGCGAGCTTCTCCGAGGTCTCCGGCAGGCGCGCGACCAGCGCGCGAATGCGGTCGAGCAGCTCCGGCCGCGTCACCGGGTGCAGCGGGTGCTTGCTCACGCGTACCCCGGCGCCGGCTGCCAGAGGCTGAAGCGCGTGCCCTGGTCGTCGCGGCAGTCCGCGCTCCACCCCGACGGCGACTCGCTCGGTGGGCTGGCGACGCCGCCCAGCTCGCGCACCCGCGCCACCGCGGCGCCGATGTCGTCGACGCGAAACCACACCTGCGCGGTGTCGCCGGGGCCCTGCACCAGCCCGCCGGGCGGCGTGGTGTTCTCGATATGCGCGTAGTGCTCGCCGGCGGCGAGCTGCCAGCCGAACAGCCCACGGTAGAAGGCGCGCCCCTTCGCCAGATCCGCCACCGGCAGCGTGAAATAGCCGAGCTGTCCCGCCATGACGGACCTCACGACCCCTTCATCAGATCGCTGAAGCGGCGCTCGACTTCGTCGGTGGAGAGCGCCTCTTTGCGCGTGCTGATCATCCACCGGTGACCGAACGGATCGTGCAGCGTGCCGGTGCGGTCGCCGTAGAACTGGTCCTGCGCCGCCCGTTCGATCGTCGCGCCGGCGGCGGCGGCGCGCGCCATCACCGCGTCGACGTCGTCGACGCTGAGGTGCAGCATCACCGGCGTGCCGCCGAATGCCGTCGGGCTCTTCACGCCGTACTCGAGGTGCTCGTCGGAGAGAAAGAACGGCGCCGCGCCGATGCGCAGCTCGGCGTGCGCGATGCGGCCGCTCGGGTCGGCGAGGCGCATGGTCTGCACCGCGCCGAAGGCCTGCGCGTAGAACTCCATCGCGCGCGCGGCGTCGCGGCAACACAGATACGGAACGATCGTGCTCATCGCGTCCTCCTCTGCCGCGCCGGCTACTGCGCCGGGCGGGTCTCGATCAAGCTGAACGGTGACGGGGTGGGCAGGATGCGGCTGATTGCCAGACCAGCCGCATCGCAGAGGGCCCGGTACTGCGCCTCGGTGCGCTCGCAGCCACCGGTGGCGACCAGCATGTTGAGGTCGGTGCTGGCGATCAGCTGGTCGAGCGGCGAGCTCCCCGGCGTCGCCGGCACGACGATCTCGACGATCACCAGGCGCGCCGCGCCCTGCAGCGCCGCGCGGCAGGCGCGCAGGATGGCGAGGCTGCGCTCGTCGTCCCAGTCGTGGATGACGCTCTTCAGCAGGTACACGTCACCGCCCTCCGGCACGGCGCGGAAGAAGTCGCCGCCGACGAAGCGGGTGCGAGCCGCGGTGCCGGCGCGCTCCGCCAGCGCCGCCGCGCCGGCGCCGCAGTGCGGCTGGTCGAAGACCACCCCGTGCAGCGCCGGATTGGCGGCGAGAATCGCCGGCAGCAGCGCGCCATGGCCGCCGCCGACGTCGACGACGGTGTGGGCGGCGGAGAAGTCATACGACGCCGCCACCAGGCCCGACAGCCGCGTGGTGAGCTCCTGCATCGAGCGGTCGAAGACGGCGAACTCGTCGGGATGGGCGGCGATCCACTCGAAGGCGTTCTGCCCGGCGATGAGCTGCGGCGCGCACTCGCCGGTGCGCACGCAGTCGCTCAGCCGCGCCCAGCTGTCCCACACCATGCGGCCGCCCATCAGCAGCGCCCAGGAGCGCACGGAATCGGGCGCGTCGCTGCGCAGGCAGGCGCCGAGCGGCGTGAGGGCGAAATTGCCGTCGTCGGCCTGCGTGCACAGCCCGAGCGCCACCAGGGCGCGCAGCAGCCGGTGCGTCGCGCCTGGGTGCGCGGCGATCGCCGTCGCCACCGCCGCGCTCGGCCGCGCCGCGTCGCCGAGCGCGTCGGCGACGCCGAGTGCCGCCGCGGCGTGGATGGCCTGCGGGATCCACAGGCTGGAGATCATGCGCGAGAGCTGAATGGAGGGAGGGATCGCTTGGTCGGTCATGCGCCACTCATAGATCGGCGCGCGGGGGCGCGTCTTGGAGAAAAGTCCGTTCCTGTTCGCTCGGAGAACTACAAGGACACCAAGCCACCGAGGCTCAGTGCGGCTTGGGTGGTCCGGTGTTCCGGCGTCACGCCTGCGCGACGCTGAAGGTCTGGGCGTAGCGCTGCGCGGCGACGAAGGCGCGCGGGGTCATGCCGGTGAAGGCGCGGAACTCGCCGGTCATGTGCGGCTGATCGTAGTAGCCGGCCTCGAGCGCCGCGTCGATCAGCGCGGTGTCGCCCGGGTGCAGCAGGGCGAGCAGGCGGCGGAAGCGCAGGATGCGGGCGTAGTGCTTGGGTGTGAAGCCGATCTGTTCGCGGAAGACGCTTGCCAGGCGTGTCTTCGACCACCCGGTGCGCTCGCGCAGCTCGGCGATCGCCACCTCGCCGGCGCTGCGCTCGAGCTGTTCGATGCTCCAGGCGACCGCCGCATCGACGCCGCGCGCGCGCCGCAGGCGCTCGTGCAACCAGGCGGCGGCGCACGTGAAGCGCGCCTCGACCGTCGCGGCGTCGTGGCAGCGCTCGGCGAGCTCGGCCGCCGCCGTGCCGACCAGGTCGTGCAGGTCGACGGTGTAGTCGCTCACCGCGTGCAGCGGCCGCGCCAGCAGCGCGTAGGCACCGGCCGGCCGCAGCCTGATGCCGAGCGTCGCGTAGCTGCCCGCCATCTCGATGACGATCGGCCCGGAGTGCAGTCCGGACAGCGAGCCGCGCGCGAACAGCTCGGCGCCCGCCCCCTCCACCAGGCGCATCGGCTCGCCCAGGTTGAGCAGCAGCTCGATCATGCCGTTGGGGAAGATGCGCTTGCGCGGCAGGACGGTGCGGCCCTCGCTGTACCAGAGCCGGTCGACCAGCCCGGCGAACAACGGCGGCCGCCACTCGTGATAGGCGAAGCGGCCGAGGGCACTGTCGCTGCCCACCGCGTGGATGCGCACGGCGCGAGCCTAGTGCGCTGCCGCCGGGCTCACAAGCGTGTTTGGCGTCCCCGCCGCGCGCCCCGACCTCATCGCTCATCGCCCATCGCTCTGCACTCGTTCTCCACGCCCGTTACGGACGGCTGCACTGCGGCGGCGTATGTGCGATGGCCGGAACATGGCCGATCACAACGAGCGCATCCTCGACCAGTTCACCCGCCAGGCGGTGCCCTTCTCCACCGCCGCACCGATTCGCGACGCGGCGGCGCTGCAGCTGCTGGTCGATGCCGCCGGCACCGCGGCCGACGACACGGTGCTCGACGTCGCCTGCGGCCCCGGCCTGGTCGCGTGTGCCTTCGCGCACACCGCGCGGCACGTGACCGGCATCGACCTCACTCCGGCGATGCTCGAGCGCGGTCGCGCCCTCGCCGCCGAGCAGGGGCTGTCGAACGTCACCTTCCAGCGCGGCAACGTGCTGCCACTGCCCTTCGCCGACGCCAGCTTCTCGATCGTCGTCTCGCGCTTCGCCTTCCATCACTTCCAGGATCCGGCCGCGGTGCTGGCCGAGATGCGGCGCGTCTGCCGGCCGGGCGGGCGCGTCGTCGTCGCCGACCTGCTCGCCTCGTCCGACCCGGCCAAGGCCGCCGCGTTCCACCGTATGGAGATGTTGCGCGACCCGTCGCACGCGCGCGCGCTGACGCTGGACGAATTGCGCGGCCTGTTCGCCGCCGCGGCGTTCGCGCCGCCCGACGAGCGCTTCTGGCAGATGCAGATCGACGTCGAGGACCTGCTCGAACGCTCCTTCCCGGTCGCGGGCAGCGTGCCCACCATCCGCCAGATGTTCGCCGACGCGGTCGCCGACGACGGCATGGGCCTCAACACGCGCCGCGAGCACGGGCGCGTGCGCTTCACCTACTTCAACGCGGTGCTGACGGCGGCCCGCTGATCGCCTGGCAAGAGCGCCCGCCCGCTGTGCGCAGGAGGGCCGAGGTTCCCGCCCGTTAACGCCGCCACCGTCGTATGGCAGCATCCGCGCCGTGGCGATGTCGACCTTCGTCGGGCGGGAAGACGAGCGCGCGCGGTTGCGCGAGCTGGTCGGTCGTCACCGCATGGTGACCATCGTCGGCCCCGGCGGCATGGGCAAGACGCGCCTCGCCGACCAGGTCAGCCCCGAGCTCGGCAGCGAGCTCGGCGGCGGCGTGCGACGCAGCGAGCTGGCGCTGGTGGCGCCCGGGCACGCGGTGGACATCGAGGTCGCCGGCGGCCTCGGCTTCTCGTCGCTGGAGGCACTGATCGTCCACCTTGCCGAGGCCCCAGCGCTGCTGGTGCTCGACAACTGCGAGCACGTGCTCGCCGACACCGCGCGGCTCGCCGAGCGGCTGCTCGCCGAGATCCCGTCACTGCGGCTGCTGGCCACCAGCCGCGAGCCGCTCGGCATCGACGGCGAGGAGGTGCTGGTGCTCGGGCCGCTGGCGCTGCCGACCAGCGACTCGCCCGACGATATCGCGCAGGCCTCGGCGACGCGGCTGTTCGACGATCGCGCCCGCGGCGCCGGCGCGCGGCGCGACGCCGACGCGGCCGAGCTGGCGGCGCGCGCCGAGCTCTGCCGGCGGCTCGACGGCGTGCCGCTGGCGATCGAGCTGGCCGCGGCGCGCGCCCGCGCGCTCACCGCGGTCGAGCTGCTGGCGCTGCTCGACCGCCGCTTCGACCTGTTGCGCCGCGACGCGCCAGTCGGCCGCGCCCGCCATCGCAGCCTGCGCGCCGCGATCGACACCTCCTACGCGCTGCTCGATCCGCCCGAGCAGGCGTTCTTCCGCGCCCTCGGCGCCTTCCGCAGTCCCTTCACCGCCGCGCTCGCGCACGCGGTGGCGGCGGCGCACGAGGGCGACCTGCTGCACACGGTCGACGCGCTGTCGCGCCTGGTGGACCGCTCGCTGCTCACCGCCGAGGCGAGCGGCGGCGTGACGCGCTATCGCCTGCTCGAGTCGCTGCGCGAGTACGCCGGCGAACAGGCGCGCGCCGCCGGCGAATGGGAGGCGCTGCTCGATCGCTTCGTCGACGCGATGGTGCTGGAGGCCGACCGCATCGTGATCGGCGGCATGCGGCGTTGGTCGGCCGACGAGCTGGCGCACATTCTCACCCAGTTCGAGACGCTGGTAGCGGCGATCGACCACACCGTCGCGTCCGACGCCGACGGCGCCCGCGCCTTCCGCCTCATGCTGCCGCTGTGGGGGGCGACGCATCAGGGTCGCGCCGCGGAAGTGGCGGCGGTGGCCGATCGCGTGCTGGCACGCTGGCCGGCCGGTGACGAGCCCTGGCGCGACGTCGCCGCGTCGGTGGCGGCCAGCGCCTGGCTCGCCGCCGGCCGCGTCGCCATGGCGCAACAGATGGCCGAAGCACTGCTGGCGCAGGCGGACGCGCTGCCGCTGGCGCACGTGCTCGCGTTGCGCGCGCTCGGCATCGCCGCCAACCACGCCGGCGACGCGGCGGCCGCGGTCGACTGCTTCCGCCGTGGCGCGGCGATCGCCGCGCACAGCGGCCTCGACGCCTTCGGCCGCGAGCTGTTGGCCTTCGCCGATTCGACGCCGCTGGCCGCCGCCGATCTCGACGCGGCGGTGGCGCGGCTGGTGGCGGTCGCCGAACAGGGCGCGGCGGCACAGGATCCGATGGCGATGGTGTGGGCGCGCGACCTCGCGGCCCTGCACCTGATCCGCGCCGGCCGGCTGCGCGAGGCGCGCGCCATGCTGGCGGTGGTGCACGGCATTGTGCGCGAGGTCGTCTATCCGTTCGGCACCATGGTGGCGCTGCGCCTGCAGGCAACACTGGAAGGGCTGGAGCACGGCTGGATCGCCTCGCGCCCGCACTGGCTGGCGGCGATCGACCGCTGCGCGGCGTCGGGCGATCTGACGGAGCTGATGCTGACGCTGCGCGACGGAGCCGAGATCGCGCGCCGCGCCGGCGACGACGCGGCGCAGGCGGCGTTACTCGCCGCGCTACCGCCCGGCGTCCATCCGGTGATCCGCGGCGGCGTGTTCGACGAGTCGGTCGACCCGCCCCTTGCCGCAAGCGACGGCGGCAGCCTGGCGCGCGTGCGCGCATTGCTCAACGCGCCGGCAGCCGCCGCGCCGGGCGCGGCAGCAGTCGAGGGCGACGCGCGGTTCGTGCGCCACGGCGAGATCTGGATGCTCGCGTTCGGCGGGAAGACGACCCAGGTGAAGCACCTCAAGGGTCTCGACGACCTCGCCGCGCTGCTGCGCCGGCCGGAGCACGAGGTGCACTGTCTGGAGCTGATCGGCGGCGCCGACGTCGGCGGCGATCGCGGCCCGGCGCTCGACGAGCGCGCCCGGCGCGACTACCAGGCGCGCGTGCGCGAGCTGCAGACCGAGATCGACCGCGCCCGCGACGCCAACGACCTCGGCCACGCCGAGCGCGCCGAGGCCGAGCTCGACGCGCTGGTGCAGCAGCTCTCCGACGCCTTCGGCCTCGGCGGACGCGCTCGCCAGAGCGGCTCCGCCGCCGAGCGCGCCCGCTCCGCCGTCTCGTGGCGCATCCGCGCCGCCATCAAGCGCATCCGCGAGCACCACCCCGAGCTCGCCCGCCATCTGGAGAACGCCGTGCGCACCGGCGCCTGGTGCTCGTATCGGCCGGAAACACCGGTCAGGTGGCGGGTGGAGGAGACCGCGGTCATCGAAACGCCATGATGGGCGCCGTCACTTCGGCGTGGCCCAACCCCTCAGAACCACGCCTCCGATGAACAGGTTTTGCCGCCAGTGCGGCGAATACACGGACGAGGCTGGCAGGCTGTTGGCGGTTGGGGGTTCAGATTCTTCTGCCCCAACCGCCAACAGCCTGACAGCGTAACAGCCTCGTCCGCCGCGCTGATCGAGACAAGAATTGCCGGGCAAAGCCCGATGAACACTCACACCCGCAACTCGTAGAGCCGGAAGAACCCGCCATCGACGTCCAGGGTGCGCGTCGAGCTGAACCCGGCCTGCGCCGCGAGGTCGCGCAGCGCCGATTCGCGGATCACCGTGCCGATCGCGGCGCTGGGCTGCTCGACCATCTGCGTCGGCAGGCAGTGGACGATGCTCCAGCCGTACATCATGCGCTCCAGGCCGTCGCCCGGCGCGCTGAACGCCGGCGCGACGCACTCGTCGGCGACCAGCACGGCGCCGTGCGGAGCGAGCGCCGCCCGCGCCGCCGCGAGCGTCTCGACCGGGCGCGCCAGGTCGTGCAGCACCTCCAGCAGCATCACCAGGTCGAAGCGCCCCTGCCCCGCCAACGCCGGCGCGTCGGCGCACTCGAAGCGCACCCGCACCTGCGCCGCAGCGGCGTGCGCGCGCGCATCGTCGATCGAAGCGGGATCGCAGTCGAGGCCGAGCACGTCGGCGCGCGGAAAGGCGCGCGCCACGGCGATCGCCGACCAGCCCTGGCCGCAGCCGAGATCGGCGACCCGGCCGCCCTGCGCGAGGCGCGCCGCGGTGCCGTTCAGCGCCGGCAGCCAGGCGTCGACCAGGTTGGAGGAGAACGCCGGCCGGTTGATGCCGCCCTGGCCATGCCGGAAGTCGGCGCCGTAGCGCGCATACGGCACGCCGCCGCCGCTGCGGTACGCCGCCACCACCTCGTCGAGCACGCCGCCGATGCCGGCGATCATGCGCGCCAGCGGCGCCAGGTGCGCGGCGTGCGTCGGATCGGTCAGCACCGGCGCGTGCTCGGCCGGCAGGCGGAAGACCCGCGCCGCCGCCGCCGCGCCGGCGTCGTCCACGCTCAGCACGCCCGCCACCGCCTGCTGCTCCAGCCACTCGCGCGCATAGCGCGGATGGATGGCGCAGCGCTCCGCCAGCCCGTCGGCGGTCAGCCCGTCGCTGTCGCGCAGCGCCGCGTACAACCCGAGCCGATCGCCCAGGTAGACGCCGAACACCTCCAGCGCGCCAGTCGTCTGCTCCACCATTCGCTCTTCGAAAGACTGTCCCATCGTCCTGCTCCTTTCACTGGAACAGGCGCGAGGCGGCGCCTCACAATGGGAGGGGTCCTGGTGTCGCGGGGCTGCGGCCCGTGTGCCTGCGCAGCAAAGCGGCGGGCAGCGAGTACAGGCACGGGAGGATCGATCCCAAGGTGCCCAGCGACGAGCTCGCCTGCTCGCCGGTCGGCGCTACGCGCCGATGCGGGCGGGGGCGCCCGCCGCCACTGCTCAGCCCGCGGCCACGGCTGGCGGGTTCAGCGCTCGAGCTTCCAGGTGGTGCCCTGCGGGCCGTCCTCGAGCACGACTCCTTGCGCCTTCAGCTCGTCGCGAATGGCGTCGGAGCGCTTGAAGTCCTTGGCTTTGCGGGCGGCGGCGCGCTCGGCAATGAGGCGCTCGATGTCGGCGCTGGACAGCTCGCTGTCCTGCAGGCCGCGCGCCTTGTCGCGCGCCAGGTAGGCGGCGGCGTCCTGGCCGGCGACGCCGAGCACGCCGGCGACGGCGGCGATGGCGGCGCGCACGCCGGCCGCCTGCGGCAGCTCGCCGGCGTCGAGGTGGCGGTTGAGCGCACGCATGGCGTCGAACAATGTCGCCAGGCCGCGCGCGGTGTTGAAGTCGTCGTCCATGCCGGTGCGGAAGTCGGCGAGGATGGCGTCGCGCACGGCGGCGTCAGGCGCCGGCTTGGCGGCGAGCGCCTCGTCGGCGCGGGCGAGTGACTCGTAGACGCGGTCGAGCGTCTTCTTGGTCTCCAGCAATCGATCCGGCTGGAAGTCGAGCGGGCCGCGGTAGTGGGTGCCGAGCACCAGCAGGCGCAGCGCTTCGCCGCCGACCTGCCTGGCGGCGTCGGCAACCGTCCACACATTGCCCAGCGACTTCGACATCTTCTCGGTGCCGAGCGTCACCATGCCGTTGTGCAGCCAGTAGCGCGCCAGCTGGCAGCCCTTGGCGCCCTCGCTCTGCGCGATCTCGTTCTCGTGGTGCGGGAAGATGAGATCGTTGCCGCCGCCGTGCAGATCGAACGGCTGGCCGAGATACTTGCTCGCCATCGCCGAGCACTCGATGTGCCAGCCAGGACGGCCGGGGCCCCAGGGGCTGTCCCAGTGCGGCTCGCCGGGCTTGCTCGCCTTCCACAGCGCGAAGTCCATCGGGTGGTGCTTGGTCTCGTCGACCTCGATGCGCGCGCCGGCCTGCATGTCCTCCAGACGGCGACCGGAGAGTTGACCGTAGGACGGCAGCTTGTCGACCGCGAAGTAGACGTCGCCGTGTGACGGATAGGCGAGCCCCTTCGCCTCCAGCTCGCGGATCAGCTCGATCATCTCGCCGATGTGCTCGGTCGCCTTGGGCTCGACGTGCGGCGCGGCGCAGCCCAGCACCTGCATGTCCTCGCGGAAGGCGGCGATGTTCGCCTCCGACACCTGCTGCGCGGTCAGCCCGCGCTCGAGACCGCGCCTGATGATCTTGTCGTCGACGTCGGTGAAGTTGCGGACGAAGTTCACCTCGTAGCCGCTGAACTGCAGGTAGCGGTAGATGACGTCGAAGCAGACCAGCGCGCGCGCGTGGCCGATATGCGAGCGGTCGTAGACGGTGACGCCGCACACGTACATCCCCACCTTGGGCGGGTGGAGCGGGACGAAGTCTTCGAGCTGGCCGGTGAGGGTGTTGTGTACGCGTAGGGTCATGGAAGGCTGTTACGCTGTTAGGCTGTTCGCTGTTAGGGATTCGGGACGTGGACTGTCGGGAATCAGTTCCCTAACAGCCAACAGCCTAGCAGCCTAACAGCCTACTCTTCGTCCTCTCGCAGCTTCGCCAGTACCGAAAGATCTTCCAAGGTTGTCGTGTCGCCGATCGTTTCCTTGCCGGAGGCGATATCGCGCAAAAGGCGGCGCATGATCTTGCCGGAGCGCGTCTTGGGCAGCATGTCGGCGTGGCGCAGGTCGTCGGGGCGGGCGAAGGCGCCGATCTCCTTGGCGACGTGCTCGCGCAGCTCCTTCTCCAGCTCCTTGCTCCAGGTGTGGCCGGCCTCCAGCGTGACGAAGGCGGCGATCGCCTGGCCCTTCATCTCGTCCGGGCGGCCGACCACCGCCGCTTCGGCGACGGCGGGATGGCTGACCAGCGCGCTCTCGACCTCCATGGTGCCGAGCCGATGGCCGGAGACGTTCACCACGTCGTCGATGCGGCCCATGATCCAGTAGTAGCCATCCTCGTCGCGCCGGGCGCCGTCGCCGGTGAAGTACATGCCGTCGATCTGGCTCCAGTACTGCTGCACGTAGCGGTCGGGATCGCCGTAGATGGTGCGCAGCATGCCCGGCCACGGCTTGCGCAGCACCAGGAAGCCGCCCTGGTTGGGGCCGACCGGTTGGCCGTCGCGGGTGAGGATGTCGACGCTGATACCCGGGAACGGGCGCGTCGCCGACCCGGGCTTGGTCGGCGTCGCGCCGGGAAGCGGCGTGATCAGAATGCCGCCGGTCTCGGTCTGCCACCACGTGTCGACGATCGGGCAGCGCTCCTTGCCGATCTCGCGCCGGTACCAGATCCACGCCTCGGGGTTGATCGGCTCGCCGACCGAGCCGAGCAGGCGCAGGCGGTCGAGGCGGTGCTTGCGCGGCCACTCGGCGCCCCACTTCATGAACGCCCGGATCGCCGTCGGCGCGGTGTAGAAGATGCTGACGCCGTACTTGTCGATGATGCGCCAGAAGCGGTCGGGCTGCGGCCAGTTCGGCGCGCCCTCGTACATCACCGTGGTGCCGCCGTTGGCGAGGATGCCGTAGACGACGTAGCTGTGCCCGGTCACCCAGCCGATGTCGGCGGTGCAGAAGTAGGTGTCGTCGTCCTTGAGGTCGAACACCCACTTGCTGGTGATGTAGGTGTGCACCATGTAGCCGCCGGTGGTGTGCACGACGCCCTTCGGCTTGCCGGTGGTGCCGCTCGTATAGAGGATGAAGAGCGGATGCTCGGCGTCGACCGGCGTACACGCGCCGACGTCGCTCGCCTCCTCCATCAGGTCGCTCCACCAGAGATCGCGGCCCTCCAGCATCGGCACGGTCTGGCCGGTGCGGTCGACGACGACGACGTGCTCGACCGACGGCGTTTCGCGCAGCGCCTCGTCGACGTTGGCCTTGAGCGGCACGATGGCGCCGCGCCGGTAGCCGCCGTCGGCCGTCACCACCACCTTGGCCTGTGCGTCGTTCATGCGGTCGCGCAGCGCCTCGGCGCTGAAGCCGCCGAACACGACACTGTGGGTCGCGCCGATGCGCGCGCAGGCGAGCATCGCGATGGCGAGCTCCGGGATCATCGGCAGATAGAGCCCGACGCGATCGCCGGCCTGGACGCCGAGGCCGCGCAGCACGTTGGCGAAGCGCGTCACCTCGCGCTGCAGGTCGGCGTAGGTGAGGGTGCGCGAGTCGCCCGGCTCGCCCTCCCAGATGATCGCCGCCTTGTTGCGGCGCGCGCCGGCGACGTGTCGATCGACGCAGTTGTAGCAGAGATTGGTGGTCGCCCCGACGAACCATTCGGCGAACGGCGGCTTCCACTCGAGCACCTGGGTCCACGGCGTGAACCAGTGCAGCTCCCGCGCGATGCCAGCCCAGAACGCTTCCGGGTCGCGCTCCGCGTCGCGCCGCAGCGCGTCGAGCTGGGCGGCACTCTGGATGTGCGCCGCGGCGCTGAACGCCGGCGGCGGCTCGAAGACGCGGCCCTCTTTGAGGACCGATTGGATCTGGTCGGACATGCGCAGCTCCTGCGGAGCCGGAGCGCCGGACGGGCGCGGCGCGCTCAGTCGCCGGTCGCCTTCTCTTTGGCTTCCTCGGCGTGCTCCGCGATGATGTCACGCGCCTCTTGCGCGCGCGTTTGGATGCGATCCATGCGGTTGCGCTGCGTGCGCAACTCGACGTCGAGGTCGGCGAGTTGATCGCGCGCGGCGGAGACGACGTCGTCGATCGCCTTGTCGGCCTTCTCGACCTCGCTGTCCACCGCCGCCTCGGGGTCCTTGCCGGCCTTCTTGGCGTTGCGCACGACATCGTCGAGGCCGCGCTGGAACTCGCGAACCTCGTAGGCCAGCCCGCGCCGTGCCTCGCGCACGACGCGCTCGGACAGGGCGTAGGGATCGGGGCGCAGGAAGGTCCATGCCGCGTAGCCGCCCACCCCGACGATGACCGCGGCGACCGCGAGCAGGAACGATCCGCTCGTACGACCGCGTTCGTTCATCCCGCCGGGACATCGCATGACGGAAAGATGAAAGTCAAAACGCATCCGCGGCTGCTGCTTGACCGGCAGACGAGCGGTTGCGCCGTGCCCGGCGCTCGTGCTCGGGTGGCGCCGTGCGCGCCGCCCTGCTGCTCGCTCTCGCACTGGTTGCGGCGCCGCCGACGGCGCCGCCGGTGCGCATCGTCAGCCAGCAGGCGCGCTGGACCGGCCCAGGGCCGACCGACGCGTTGGGCGACGACCGCGAGCCCTGGTTCCTGATCAGCGGCGCGCTCGAGAATCAGGGTACGCAGCCGCTGGCGCATGTGCGTCTGATCTACGAACTGCTCGCCGACGGCGTCGTGGTGGCGCGCGAGTTCGGCTACAACCGCCGCGCCGAAGCGCTGCGCGAGCCGCAGGTGGAGGCCGGCCGCGTCGATCCCTGCAGCCTCGCCCTCCCGCCGCTGGCGCCGGGCGAGCGCGACGCCTTTCGCATGTTGTTCCTGCGCGGCGACGCGCCGCGCTTCGACGAATGGCGGGTGCGCGTCGACGCCGCCCCGCTGGCGCCGACGCCACCCCCGTGAGTGCCGCCATGCAACTGCACCTCCTCGACGCCACCTTCGAACTGTTCCGCGCCTACTACGGGCAACCGCCGGCACAGGCGCCCGACGGTCGCGAGGTCGGCGCCGTCCGCGGGCTGATCCGCTCGACCGTGGTGCTGCTGCGCGATCCCGCCGTGACGCACGTCGCGGCAGCCACCGACCACGTCATCGAATCGTTCCGCAACGACCTGTTCCCCGGCTACAAGACCGGCGAAGGCATCCCGCCCGATCTGTGGGCGCAGTTTCCGCTCGCCGAGGAAGCGCTCGCCGCGCTCGGGGTCGTGGTCTGGCCGATGGTCGAGTTCGAGGCCGACGATGCCCTCGCCACCGCCGCGGCTCGCTTCGGGGCCGCCGCCGAGCGCACCGTCATCCTGTCGCCCGATAAGGACCTCGCCCAGTGCGTGCGCGGCAGCCGCGTGGTCATGCACGACCGCATCCGCGGCGCGACCTATGACGAAGATGCCGTGCGCGTCCGCTACGGCGTCCCGCCCGCCGCCATCCCCGACCTGCTCGCCCTGGTCGGCGACAGCGCCGACGGCATCCCCGGCCTGCCCGGATGGGGGATGAAGTCCGCCGCCACCACCCTGGCTGCGCACGGCAGCATCGAGGCAATTCCGGACGATCCGACACAGTGGCTGGTCGCCGTGCGCGGCCGCGACCGGCTCGCCGCTACCCTCGCCGCCCACCGCACCGACGCCCTCCTCTACAAGCGACTGGCCACCCTGCGCACCGACGTCCCGCTGGCGGAGACGCTGGAGGACTTGCGCTGGCGCGGCACCCGACAGGCGGCGCTGGACGCCCTGTGCACTCGCCTCGGCTTCCCGGATCTCGTCACCCGATCGCCGCGCTGAGCCGGTTCGGCGTCCGCTTCACGATCCCATCAGACGACTGGTCGCGTGATACAGCGATCGCCGGGTCAACCGGCGATACCTTGGCGATCAGGCAGTAATTTCAATTACTTGCAAGGGGGCGATATCGTCTGGAATTTGCCGGATCCTGGCATTAACGCCACGCACTGGTGATCCTGCAAGGTGGTGTGTCGGGCACTTTCTACCCGCTTTTGGCGGATGCGAGTCATAAGCCCAAAGCGCGATGTCGGGCACATTGCTTGCTCTGTGCTGCAGCCACCAAACAGAGGAGACCCCCTGGTGGGTATGATCATGTCGAACAGCGGCAACAGGATCTCCGGTGACGATTCGTTCGGGCGCGAGGTCGGAGATCTCGACCTCGATCTACTGCGCCTCACCTCGCTCGGTGGCGGCGAACCGCGATCGACGCAATACACCGGCACCAAGGCGCTGATGCTGGCCATCCTGGAGGATGGCATTCGCAGCTACTTGAGTCCGGTTGGTCGGGTCCGCAGCGAGGCCGAGTACTGGGTCAAGGCGGCGCGCAACCGGTCGCCGTTCAGCTTCCAGGTGGTCTGCGAGACCCTGGGGCTGGAAGCCGACGCGGTGCGGGTGGCTTTGGAGCGTCTGCGGGCGCGCAACGTCACGCCGCGGCGGGCCATCGCGCGCAGCCGGCCGAACGTTCGCCGTCAGGGGCGGATCGCCACGCGTCGGCTCGGCTGACGCACCGGGACGGGCGCGAGACGGTTGGGCCGGCCGTCTCGCGCCCGGGTCGCGCCGATGCGGGCAGGCATCGCGCGGCGTGCCGCTTTGCGGGCAGGCGGGCGGCGCTGCAAGATGACGGCGATCCTCGCCGTCCATCGTCTGTCATGAAGTCGTTCGCTCCCTTCCTTCTCTTCTGCCTCGCGCTGTCGCTGGGGAGTCACGTCGCCGGCGCCACGATTCGCTTCGAGAGCCGGCAGACGCTGTCGCTGGGCAACGAGCCGAACGCGGCGGCGTTCGTCGGCGGCGAGGCGGGCCGCCTGCTGGTCGCCGGCGCCGACGGTCTGCTGCTGTTCGCGCGCCAGGGCAGCGGGTTGGTGGAGGCCGGCCGCCTGGGCGACGGGCGCGGTGCGGGCCTGCTCGCGGCACAGGCCGGGTTGGCGGCGGTTGCTGGCCGCGACGCGGCGCAGGTGCGCCTCGTGCCGCTGACCGCCACCGGCTTCGGCACGGCCGAGGCGATCGATCTGCCGGCCCTGCCGCGCGTCGTGCGGGCGGCACCATTGGGCGCGGCCGGCGACACCGCCGTGTTCGTCCTGCACGACGACGGGCTCAGCCTGCTGACGCACGAGAGTCAGGGCTGGCAGCGGCGCGAGCTGGCGGCGCCGCAGTTCGGCGCCGACCTGGCGGCGGGCGATGTCAGCGGCGACGGCTGCACCGATCTGGTGGTGGCCGACGAAGCGCGCCGCGAGCTGCATCTGCTGCGCGGCGATTGCCACGGCGGGTTCGAAGCGAGCGCCGCGATCGCCGCCGCAGCGGCGCCGCACCGGGTGGTGATCGCCGACCTCACCGGCGACCGACTGGGCGACCTCCTGGTGCTGGCCGACGACGGGCTCTCGCTGCACGCGGCGGTCCGGGACGGCGGCTTCGCGGCACCGCGCCGCCTCGCCGCCTCGCCCTACCTGGCCGACGTCGCCGTGCTCGACGTGAACGGCGACCAGCGCCCCGACCTGCTGCTCGCCGACCGCAGCCGCGGCGTCGTCGGCACCCTGCTCGGCAGCAGCGACGGCGGCTTCGCCGGCGGCGACGCGTACCTGGTCGGCGCCGCGCCGGAAGCGGTGCTCGGCGGCGACATCGACGGCGACGGCCGCGCCGACGCCCTGGCGCTGTCGCGCCTCGGCGGCGGCGCGACGCTGCTGCGCGGCAGCGGCAACGGCCGGTTCGACGGCGTCCCCTGCGCGCTCGCCGAGCTCGGCGAGCTCAGCGCGGTGGTGGCGGAGGACTTCAACGGCGACGATTGGCCCGACCTCGCCGTGGCCAGCGAGTCGGGCGGGACGCTCGGCATCTTCCTCGGCACCGGCGACGGCCGCTTCCGCGCCCTGCCGCCGATTCGCGTTGGACGCCAGCCGCGCGCCCTGGCGGTGAGCGACTTCAACCAGGACGGCAAGACCGACCTGGCGGTGGCCAACTTCGGCGGCGACGCGGTCGCCATCCTGCTCGGCGACGGCGCCGGCAACTTTGCCGCCCCGCTGGCGGTCGGCGTCGGCACCGGACCGAGCGCCATCGGCGTCGGCAGCTTTCGCGGCCCGACCAGCGTCGACCTGGCGATCGTCAACTCGCTCTCCAACTCGGTGTCGGTGCTCTACGGCAACGGCCGCGGCCAGTTCCCCGACGTCAGCACCTTTCCGGTCACGACCCGACCGAGCTTCCTGATCATCGGCGATACCAACGAGGACGGGAACCAGGATCTGGTGGTGGGCGGCGAGTTCAGCGAGTCGGTCGCCATCCTGCTCGGCACCGGCGCCGCGCTCAGCCCGCCGGCGACCAACCAACTGAGCGCCACGGCGCGCCCGTCGGTGGCGGAGGACTTCGACCACGACGGCGAGATGGACCTGGTGAATCCTGACCAGGTCGGCGGGGCGGTCGAGATCCTGCCCGGCGTCGACGACGGCGCCTTCGGCTCGGCCATTCGCGTCACCGTCGGGCGCGATCCGCGCGCCCTCGCCACCGCCGACTTCGATCGCGACGGCCGCATCGACATCGCCGTCGTGCACCGCAGCTCGCAGACCATTGCCGTGCTGCTCAACCGCAGCCCGGCGCCGGCGCCGCCGGCGAATCGGCGCCAACCCACCTGAGCCGGCCGCGTTTGACCGGCCGACGCGGCGTCGCTAACACCGCCGCCATGTCGCTCGACGCCGCGCAGGAAGTTTCGGTCGAGATCGCCGCGACACCGGCGCAATGCCTCGAGGTGCTGCTCGACTTCGAGCGCTACCCGGCCTGGTCGTCGGCGGTCAGCAAGGCGCGAATCCTCGAACGCGACGACGATGGCGTCGGCCGCATCGTCGAGTTCGCCGTCGACGCCAAGGTGAAGACCATCCGCTACGTGCTGGAGTACAGGTACAAGCGGCCCGGCTCGCTGACCTGGAAATCGATCGAGGGCGACGTCGAGTCGATCGAGGGCTACTACAAGCTGCGCAAGCTCGGCGCCGAGCGCACCGAGGCCACCTGCCGACAGGAGATCACGCTCGGCTTCTGGCTGCCCGGCCCGCTGCGCCGGCTGGCCGAGCGCACGGCGCTGGTGCAGTCGGTCAACGAGTTCCGCGACGCCGTCGAGCGTCAGGTCGCCACGCCGCCGGGCAAGCGCCCGCGCAAGGGCTGATCAGCGTCGCGCCGCGGTCTTCTTGGCCGGACGCGCGGCCGCACGGGCCGGCTTGGCCTTTGCCTTGGGCGCCGGTTTGGCCGCCTTCTTGGCCGCCACCTTCTTCGGCGTCGCCTTCTTGGCGGCCGGCTTGGCCTTGGCCACCGGCGCCTTCTTCGCCGCCGGCGCCTTGGGCGGGGTCAGCCCGACCGCCCTGGCGGCGCGCGCCGGAACCCGGCGCAGCACCTGGTACTTAATCTTGCTGGCCAGTTGGCCGTACAACATATTCAGGAGGTCGCGGTCGTAGCGCGACATCGCCTCCTCGAGACGGCGCTGGTGGTCCTCCAAGTAAGTAAGCAGGTACTCCTTGGATTTGACGATCACCTTGGCCGGAACCTTGCGCCGGCTGTCGATGATCCGAACGATTTCGTGCAAAATGCTGCTGTCGACTGGTTGCGTCACGCCGGCCTCCGCTAGCCGCTCCGTAACCCCTCGCGCCGCGGCGCTTCTAGCACGGATTTTGGCATTGGCAAAGGCGCCTCCCCGGTCACGCCCCGGCTGGGATCGCGGTCGCGGTTGGCGCCGGAGTTGAAACCTGCAGCAGCGACCCAGGCGTCGGGGTCGAGCCGGGAATGAAGGCGTCGGCCGAGGCATCGTTGCCGCATGCGGCCAGCAGCGCACCCATCAGCGCCATGGCAACGGCCAGCGCGGCGCCCCCGCGGACTGTTCTATGCATCTGCGATTCCCCCATTGAATCGGGACGTTCGGTTGGTCGATCGCACCCCGCGCGGGCAGTTATCGCGGGCCGCGCCGGCAGTCAAAGCAATGCCCCCGGCGGAGCGGCGGCGGGGCCCCCCTCGAGCTCGAGCCAAGGTTGCAGGGCGGCGAGCAACTCATCGGCAGCAAATGGTTTTGCGACGAAGCCAGCCACCCCGAGGGGGTCCAGACGGCGACGCGCCTCGGCGTCCAGCCGCGAGCTGCACACCACCACTGGCTGCTGCTTCCAGGCGGCGCTGGCGCGCATCTCGGCGATCAGGCCGAAGCCGTCGAGGTGTGGCATCTCGAGGTCGCTGAGCACCACCGCGTAGGAGGCGCGCCCGAGCTTGGCGAGCGCTTCGCGGCCGTCGCGCGCCAGATCGACCCCCACCCCGACCGCGCGCAGGGCGAGCGCGGCGGCCTCGCGCGCGACCAGCGAGTCGTCGACCACCAGCACGGCGGCGGACGGCGGCGCGCCCGCGTCGACCGGGGCATGCGCCGCCACCAGGCGGGCGACATCCAGCACGCACAGCGGCCGGCCCTGCGCGTCGACCGCGGTGCCGGCCAGCCAGGGGTGGCAGGCGAGCAGGCGGTGCGGCGGCGCGACCGCGGCGCTGGCCGGCGGCAGGACCCGGTCGCCTATCAGCGTCGCGCCGCCGTGCAGGGCCAGCGCCACGGCGCGCCCGCGCCCCGCCGCGAGGCCGAGCACGGCGCGCAGGTCGATGCAGGTCGGGTCGAGCGGCGGCGGATCGCCGTCCGTAAACGCCACCAGCGCGGCACGCCGCACCGCGTCGAGGCGGACCGCCAGCCAGTCCGCGCCGACCGCCAGCGGGATCAGAAGCGCGCGGCTGGCCGGCGCGGCGTCGGCGGTGAGGCTGCGCGACAGCGGATCGAGGCGCGGCGCCGGCAGCGACGCGGCGGCAAACAACCGCTCCAGCGCGGCGCGCGGCGGCGTGTCGGCGGCGGCGGGATCGGCGAAGAAGCGCTCCAGCGCGCGCGCCGCCTCGGCGAGCTCGGCGCGCCCCGCCAGGCCGGCGCCGCCCTTGATGGTGTGGAAGATGCGCGACAGCTCGTGGCACGCCGCGGCGCGCGTCGCCGCTGCGCTGGCGCGCGGCCAGGCGCTGAGCGCCGCGCGCAACTGCTGGTCGAGCTCGAGCGCGAAGACTTCCGCCAGGCCCTGCGCCAGCGCCGGGC
>JANRJF010000025.1:0-17258 GCA_033764095.1 Deltaproteobacteria bacterium
TCGCCGGGCTCGCCGCCGGGCTGGCGGCGCTCGCCGCGCTGTGCGCCGCGCTCGGCCTCGACGCACGCGTGGCGACGGCGGCGACCGCCGCCCCGTTCGCCTGCGAGCACCTCGGCCAGGTGACGGCGGTCGCCGCGGCCAGCGCCGGCTGTCTCGAGTGCCTGCGCACGCACCAACGCTGGGTCCACCTGCGCCTCTGCCTTGCCTGCGGCCACGTCGGCTGCTGCGATGCCTCCGCCAACCAACACGCCACCCGCCACTTCCGCGCCACCGGCCATCCGATCATTCAATCGCTCGCGCCGGGCGAGGCCTGGCGCTGGTGCTACCTGGACGAGCACGTCGTATGACCACACCGCCGATCAGTCCCATCTTCACCACCCGCCGCGAGCAGGCGTTCCCGGTGCTCACCGCGCACCAGCTCGCCCAGCTCGAGTCCTACGGCACGCGGCGGACGTACCCCGCCGGCGCGCTGCTGTTCAGCGAGGGCGAGCGCCACGTCGGCATGTTCGTCGTGCTGTCGGGTAGCGTCGACATCACGCGCGGCAACGTCTGCGACGACGAGCACGTCGTCACGCACACCCCCGGCATGTTCAGCGGCGAGATCGGCCTGCTGTCCGGCCGCGCGGCGGTCGCGACCGGCCGCGCGCACGAGGACTGCGAGGTGCTGCTGATCGACGAGGCCGCGCTGCACCGCCTGGTGGTCTCGCACGCCGAGCTCAGCGAACTGATCATGCGCGCCTTCATCCTGCGGCGCGTCGCCATGCTCGACAGCGAGACCGGCGGCACCGTGCTGCTCGGCTCGCGGCTGCACGGCGCCACCCACCGCCTGCGCCGCTTCCTCACCCGCAACGCGCAGCCGCACATCTACCGCGACCTCGACCACGACGCCGAAACGGCGGAATGGATGGAGCACTTCCAGGTCACCGCCGACGACCTGCCGGTGGTGATCACGCGCGACGGCACGGTGCTGCGCAGCCCCACCCTGCGCGCGCTGGCGGACGCCATCGGGCTCGGCCCCGAGCCGCTCGACGGCCGCCGCGTCGACGTCGCGGTCATCGGCGCCGGCCCCGCCGGGCTCGCCGCCGCCGTGTACGCGGCCTCCGAGGGACTGAGCGTCGTGGTGCTGGACGGCAAGTCGCCGGGCGGCCAGGCCGGCTCGAGCTCGAAGATCGAGAACTACTTCGGCTTCCCGACCGGCATCTCCGGCGAAGCGCTGGCCGGGCGCGGCTTCGTGCAGGCGCAGAAGTTCGGCGCCGAGGTGGCGATCCCGCGCGAGGTGGTCGGCTTCGAGTGCGGCGGCGCCGACGGCACCGTCGCCCTGCTGGAGGGCGGCGAACGGCTCGGCGCGCGCGCCGTGGTCATCGCCACCGGCGCCAAGTACCGCAAGCTCGACCTGCCCAACCTCGAGGCGTTCGAGGGGCGCGGCATCTACTACAGCGCCGGCCACATGGAAGCGCAGCTGTGCGCCGGCCAGCCGGTGATCGTGGTCGGCGGCGGCAACTCCGCCGGCCAGGCGGCGGTCTTCCTCTCCGGACATGCCAGCCACGTGCACATCCTGGTGCGCGCCAAGAGCCTGGCGGCGAGCATGTCCGACTACCTCATCCAGCGCATCCGCGCGACGCCGAACATCACCCTGCACACCGAGACGCAGATCACCGCGCTGCACGGCGACGGCCTGCTCGCCGGCGTCGACTGGCAGCGCGCCGAGGATCCGGTCGAGCCGCGCGCCATCGAGCACGTCTTCCTCTTCTGCGGCGCCGACCCGAGCACCGGCTGGCTGCGCGAGTGCCTGGTGGTCGACAGCGCCGGCTTCGTCAAGACCGGCTCCGACCTCACCGCCGAGGACCTGGCGTGGGGCGAGTGGCCGCTGCCGCGCCCGCCGATGCGTTTTGAAACCAGCCACCCGGGCGTCTTCGCCGTCGGCGACGTGCGCAGCGGGTCGGTGAAACGCTGCGCCGCCGCGGTCGGCGAGGGCTCGACCGCCGTGCAGCTCATCCACGCGTTCCTCGCCGAGAACCCGCAGCCATGAAGATCGAATTCTTCTCCACAGAGACGCAGAGGCACGGAGACGCGCAGAGAATGGCGCTGATCGCTTTGCCGTCTCGTCTTCCCTCTCGGTGTCTCTGTGCCTCGGTGGTGAGTCTTGGTCTTCTTCTGCTCGCCGCCTGCGGGCAGTCCGCCGCGCCGGCGCCGCCGCCACCGCCGAAGGTGACGGTGACGCGGCCGGTCGAGCGCGAGGTGGTCGAGTGGGACGAGTACACCGCGCGCCTCGAAGCCACCGAGACGGTCGAGGTGCGGGCGCGCGTCAGCGGCTACCTGGAAGAGGTGAAGTTCACCGATGGCGCGACGGTGAAAAAGGGCGACGTGCTGTTCGTCATCGACCCGCGGCCGTACGTCGCCGTGCTGCGTCGCGCCGAGGCCGAGCTGGCGCTCGCCAAGGCGCGCCTCGACCTCGCCGACAAGCGCTTCGAGCGCGCCAGCAAGCTGGTGGCACGCAACGCCATCTCGCAGGAGGAGGCCGACACGCGTGCCGCCGAGGCGCGCCAGGCGGAGGCCTCGGTACAGGCGGCGGCGGCGGCGCTGGAGGCGGCGCGGCTCGACGTCGAGTACACGCAGGTGCACGCGCCGATCGGCGGCCGCGTCAGCCGCAAGCTGGTCACCGAGGGCAACCTGGTGAACGGCGGCTCCGGCACCAACGGCACGCTGCTGACCACCATCGTCTCGCTCGATCCGCTCTACGTCTACTTCGAGGCCGACGAGCGCGCCTACCTGAAGTACGTCAAGCTGGCGCAGGAGGGGAAGCGCCCGAGCTCGCGCGACTCGCGCAACCCGGTGCAGGTCGGCTTCGCCGACGAGCAGGGCTTTCCGCACCAGGGCTACATGGACTTCGTCGACAACCACCTCGACGCCGGCACCGGCACGATCGTCGGCCGCGCCGTGCTGCCCAACCCCGAGCTGCTCTACAGCCCGGGCCTGTTCGCGCGCCTGCGCCTGATCGGCAGCGGCGACTACCGCGCCCTGCTGATCCCGGACCAGGCGCTGCTCAGCGACCAGTCGCAGAAGTTCGTCTACGTCGTCGGCGAGGACAACAAGGCGGTCTACCGCGTCGTCACCATCGGCCCGCTGATCGACGGCCTGCGCGTCGTCCACAGCGGCCTGACGCCGCAGGACCGCGTCGTCATCGGCGGCGTGCAGCGCGTGCACGCCGGCGGCCTGGTGGATCCGCAGGAGGTGCCGCCGCCGACCGCCCCGCCGGCGACCCCGACCAGCGCGCCGGCGCCGACGCCGAGCCTGGCGGGCAACGGGCGTCGACCGTGAACCTGTCGCACTTCTTCATCGACCGGCCGATCTTCGCGTCGGTCATCTCGATCGTCACCATCATCGTCGGCGCCATCGCCTACCGCGCGCTGCCGGTGGCGCAGTACCCCGACGTGGTGCCGCCGACCATCGTCGTCACCGCCTCGTATCCGGGCGCGCCGCCGGAGGTGATCGCCGACACCGTCGCGACGCCGATCGAACAGGAGATCAACGGCGTCGAGGACATGCTCTACATGTCCTCGCAGAGCACCACCGATGGCAACATGACGTTGACCATCACCTTCGCGCTCGGCACCGACCTCGACAAGGCACAGGTGCTGGTGCAGAACCGCGTCGCCGTCGCCGAGCCACGCCTGCCCGAGGACGTGCGGCGCATCGGCGTGACGACGCGCAAGAGCTCGCCCGACCTGCTCATGGTCGTGCACCTGCAATCGCCCGACGGCCGCTACGACCAGCTCTACATCGGCAACTACGGCCTGATTCAGCTGCGCGACGCGCTCGGCCGCATCGACGGCGTCGGCGCCGTCAACCTGTTCGGCCTGCGCGAGTACAGCATGCGCATCTGGCTCGACCCGGAACGCCTGGCGGCGCGCAGTCTGACCACCGGCGACATCGTCGGCGCGCTGCGCGAGCAGAACGTCCAGGTCGCCTCGGGCGTCATCGGCCAGCCGCCGAGCCCCTCCGGCAACGCCTTCCAGGTGCCGGTGACCACGCTCGGCCGGCTGCTGACGCCGGAGCAGTTCGAGCAGGTGGTGGTGAAGACCGGCGCCGACGGACGCGTCATCCGCGTGCGCGACGTGGCGCGCATCGAGCTCGGCGCGCGCGACTACTCGGTCAACAGCTACCTCAACAACACGCCGGCGGTAGCGATGGCCATCACCCAACGCCCGGGCTCCAACGCGCTGGCCACCGCCGACCAGGTGCTGGCGACGATGCAGGAACTGTCGAAGACCTTCCCCGAAGGCCTCGAGTACCGCGTCGTCTACAACCCGACCGTATTCGTGCGCGAGTCGATCCAGTCGGTGATCCACACCCTGTACGAGGCGGTCGGCCTGGTCGTGCTGGTGGTGCTGATCTTCCTGCAGACCTGGCGCGCCAGCCTCATCCCGCTGCTCGCCATCCCGGTGTCGCTGGTCGGCACCTTCGCCGCCATGGCGGCGTTCGGCTTCTCGCTGAACATGCTGTCGCTGTTCGGCCTGGTGCTGGCGATCGGCATCGTCGTCGACGACGCCATCGTGGTGGTCGAGAACGTCGAGCGCCACATCGCCGCCGGGCTGGCGCCGCGCGACGCCACCCGGCTGGCGATGGAAGAGGTGACGCCGGCGGTGATCGCCATCGCCTTCGGCCTCTGCGCGGTGTTCGTGCCGACCGCCTTCATCACCGGCATCTCCGGCCAGTTCTACCGCCAGTTCGCGCTCACCATCGCCGTCTCCACCGTGCTGTCGGCGTTCAACTCGCTCACCCTCAGCCCGGCCCTCTGCGCGCTGCTGCTGCGCCCGCACGACGCGCCGAAGGACCTGTTCGGGCGCGTCTGGGACCGCCTGTTCGGCCGCTTCTTCCGCTGGTTCAACCACGCCTTCGATCGCCTCAGCGGCGGCTACGCGCGCAGCGTCGGCTGGCTGCTGCGGCGCAGCGCGCTGCCGCTCGGCCTCTACGCCATCCTCTTCGGCCTCACCGGGGTCGGCTTCCATCTCATGCCGACCGGCTTCATCCCGGCGCAGGACAAGGGCTACCTGATCGTCGTGCTGCAGCTGCCGGACGGCGCCTCGCTGGAGCGCACCGACGCCGTCATGCGCCGCGCCACGCAGATCATCCTCGACACGCCCGGCATCAAGTTCAGCGTCGGCTTCGCCGGCTTCTCCGGCGCGACGCGCTCGAACGCCTCCAACGCCGGCGCCATCTTCGTCGGCCCGCCGCCGTTCGACGAGCGACCGGCCGACGCGCCGAGCGCCGACGAGCTGCTGCACCGCTTGAAGGATCGCCTGGCGGTGATCGACGACGCCGACATCTTCGTCATCCCGCCGCCGCCGGTGCAGGGACTCGGCACCTCGGGCGGCTTCAAGCTGCTGGTGCAGGACCGCGCCGGGCGCGGCATGGCGGCGCTGCAGGAGAACACCGACCAGCTGGTGAACGCGGCGAAGCACGATCCCAACCTGTCCGGCGTGTTCACCACCTTCCGCGCCGCGACGCCGCAGCTGTTCGCCGACATCGATCGCGTCAAGGCGCAGAAGCTGAACGTCCCGGTGGGCAACATCTTCGACGCGCTGCAGGTCTACCTGGGCTCGGCCTACGTCAACGACTTCAATCTCTTCGGCCGCACCTTCCAGGTGCGCACGCAGGCCGAGGGCAGCTTCCGCGATCAGGCCGAGGACATCGCCGGCCTCAAGGTGCGCAACACCCAGGGCGGCATGGTGCCGCTCGGCTCGGTGCTGACGCTGCAGTGGCGCAACGGCCCCGATCGGGTGGTGCGCTACAACATGTACCCGAGCGCCGAGGTCAACGGCGACGCGGCGCGCGGCGGCAGCCTCGGCACCGCCATGCAGACGATGGAATCGCTCGCAGCGCAGAACCTGGCGCCGGGCTTCAGCATCGCCTGGACCGATCTCGCCTACCAGGCGCAGCTCGCCGGCAACACCGCGCTGCTGATCTTCCCGCTCTGCGTGCTGTTCGTCTTCCTCGTCCACGCCGCCGAGTACGAGAGCTGGTCGCTGCCGCTGGCGATCATCCTCATCGCGCCGATGTGCCTGCCGTTCGCGCTGCTCGGCCTGTGGCTGCGCGGCATCGACAACAACCTGGTCGCCCAGGTCGGCTTCGTCGTGCTCATCGGCCTGGCGGCGAAGAACGCCGTGCTCATCGTCGAGTTCGCCAAGCAGCAGGAGGAGCACGGCAGGAACTGGTACGAGGCCGCGGTCGAGGCCTGCCGGCTGCGCCTGCGCCCGATCCTGATGACCTCGTTCGCCTTCATCCTCGGCGTGCTGCCGCTCGCTCGCGCCACCGGCGCCGGCGCCGAGATGCGCCGCGCCCTCGGCACCGCCGTGTTCAGCGGCATGCTCGGCGTCACGATTCTCGGCCTGTACCTGACGCCGGTGTGCTCCGTCACGCTGCGCCGCATCGTGAACTGGCGTACCGCGCGCGCAGCGGCGCCGACGCCTCATTCCGCCGCGCCCCCATCCTGACCTTCCCCGCTCGCACGGGGGAAGGAACCGGACCATCAGATTCCTTCCCCCGCGTAAGCGGGGGAAGGTCAGGATGGGGGCGCCGCCGCGGGGATCGCCGGCGGCTCGAGCCCGGCCAACGCCGCGACGCGCGCGGCGAGGTCGTCGGCGGTGACCTGCTCCGGCGGCACCGGCGTGCCGACCACCACCTGGATGCGCGACCAGACGCGGCGGAACGGGCGGCGCATGGCGGCGCCGCCCTTGCGGCTGAAGAAGCTGCCCCACAGGCCGACCAGCGCCAGCGGAATCACCGGCACCGGCGTCCGCCGCACGATCTTCTCGACGCCGGGGCGGAAGCGCTGCAGGGCGCCGTCCTTGGTGATGGCGCCCTCGGGGAAGATGCAGACCAGCTCGCCCGCGGCGAGCTCCTCGGCGATGCGGTCGAAGGCGGCGTCCATCAGCTGCTCGTCTTCGCGCGCCGGCGAGATGGGAATCACCTTGGCGTCGCGGAACAGCCAGCCGACCAGCGGCATCTTGAGGAAGCCGTGGTACATGACGAAGCGCGCCGGGCGCTTGCAGGCGCTGGCGACGATCATCCAGTCGACGAAGCTGACGTGGTTGCAGACCAGCAGCGCGGCGCCCTCCATCGGGATGTTCTCGCGGTTGACGGTGCGCAGCCGGTACATGCAGTTGGCGACGATCCAGCAGACGAAGCGCAGCAGGAACTCCGGGATCAGCTGGTAGATGTAGATCGCCACCGCGGCGTTGAGCACCGCCAGCAGCGCGAAGACGTGCAGCGCGCTGAGCCCGAGCGCGAAGCACGCGACCAGCAGCACCGACGCCAGCACCATGAACAGGGCGCTCAGGATGTTGGCGCCGGCGACCACGCGCGAGCGCTCGGCGGCGGCGGCGCGCTGCTGAATCAGCGTGTTGAGCGGCACGATGAAGAAGCCGCTGGCGATCGCCAGCATCAGCAGGTCGAAGAGGATGCGCCAGCTGCCGGCGTGCGCCAGGAAGCCGCCGATGTCGATCAGTCCACCCGGCGCCGCCGCGCCGGCGGTCGGCGCGCCGCTGAGGAACAGGTCGAAGGCGAACACGCTCATGCCGATCGAGCCGAGCGGCACCAGTCCGAGCTCCAGCTTCCGATCCGACAGCCGCTCGCAGAGCAGCGAACCGATGGCGATGCCGGCGCAGAACAACGCCAGGAAGAGCGTGATGACGTGCTCGTCGGCACGCAGCAGGTCCTTGGTGTAGATCGGCAGCAGCGCCAGGATCGCTGCGCCGAACAGCCAGAACCACGACACGCCGAGCACCGAGTTGAACACCGTGCGGTTGGCGCGCGTCACCGCCACCGTCTCGCGCAGCGGCACGAACGGGTTGGCGGCGATCGGCAGCGTCGGATTCTCCGCCGCGGTGCGCGGCACCAGCCAGCTCGCCGCGAAGCCGGCGGCGGCGATCGCGAGCAGCAGGCCGGCCAGCCAGTGGCGGCCGGGCTCGCCGGCGCCGATGACGATGCCGCCGGCGATGGTGCCGAGCAGGATGGCGAGGAAGGTACCGGTCTCGACCAGGGCATTGCCGCCGACCAGCTCGTCGTCGTCGAGCAACTGCGGCAGGATGCTGTACTTCACCGGCCCGAACAGGCTCGCCTGGCAGCCGATGAGGAACAGCACCAGGAACAACAGGCCGAGGTGGCCGGTGACGAAGCCCGCCGCGGCGAGCGCCATGATCGCGATCTCGCCGAGCTTGGTCCAGCGCACCAGCGCCGACTTCGCGTAGCGGTCGGCGAGCTGCCCCGCCGTCGCCGAGAACAAGACGAACGGCAGGATGAACACCGCGCCGCTCACCGCGACCAGCTGCTCCGAGCCGAGCCCGAAGATGCTGGCGCCCTGGTAGGCGATGAGGATGACCAGCGCGTTCTTGAACAGGTTGTCGTTGAACGCGCCGAACAGCTGGGCCCAGAAGAGCCCGGCGAAGCGGCGGCTGCGGAGCAGGGAGACCTGGGTCATGTATGGATGCGCCTCGTCGCCTGTACGACGGCATCGCTTACACGGATTCGGTCGCCAGGTCGCGTCCGGTTCGCCATCCCGCCGCTTGTCATCGGCCGCCGGCGTGCTCTGCTGCCGGCATGCGCGCCTCGCTCTGCCTCGCGCTCTGGCTGCTGGCGGCACCCGCCCTCGCCGACGACCCACGCGTGCAGCAACGCGCCTTCGAGGCGATCCCCAACGGCGTCTTCATCCGCGGCGGCACGACGGTGATCAACCTCGACCCGCGCTGCGCCGACGGCTGCCCCAAGGGCCAGCAGTGCCGGCAGGTCTGCGCGAACGCCCCCTGTGCCCCCGACGCGCCACCCGACGCCCAGTGCACCGCCTGCCGCTGGCGCTGCGAGGAGTGATTCGAATCCCCAGGAAAGTTTCTATTGCCAGTTAGTATTGTTTAAACTAGGTACCTGACAGGAGGTACCAGAAATTGAGCAAGTACTCCCCGCTCAAGTGGCACTTGTACCGCCAGCAGGTCGACGCAGTACCTATGAGGTTCGACGAAATTGAGCATGTGATAGGTACGAACCTGCCCCCTGCCGCTTTCAAACATCGCGCCTGGTGGAGCAACAACCCGTCGAACAGCGTGATCACGCGTGCCTGGCTGAACGCTGGATTCAAGACCGAGCAGGTCGATATGGCGGCACGCACGCTGGTTTTCCGCCGATTCGCAACGGCCGCGAAAGCTGGCTCGGACGCCTCCGGCGTGGTGGGCGAGAAGTCGCCCACCTATGGAAAGTCCGAGCGCCATCCGCTCTTCGGTGCACTAAAGGGCCTGACTCGCGTCACGGAGGGCACCGATCTCACGCAGCCCGCCGATCCCGAGTGGGGCGACGCGACGCGATGACGCCGCTGCTACTCGACACCTGTGCGGCGATCTGGCTCGCGGAAGACGAGCCGATCGCCGCCGCCGCTGCAGAGGCACTCGATGCGGCGGCGCGGAGTGGAACTTCAGTCTTTGTCTCAGCGATGACCGCCTGGGAAATCGGTCTCTTGGTCGCCAAGCAGAAGATCGTGCTGTCGATGTCGCCGGAGGCGTGGTTCCGGTGCCTGCTCGGCGTCCCCGGCGTGGCACTAGCGGCGATCACCGTCGAAGCACTGATCGCGTCATCGTTCCTACCTGGCACGCCGCCGCGCGATCCAGCCGACCGCATCATCGCCGCAACGGCGCGTGCATGCGGGTACCGCCTCGTCACCCGCGATCGTCAGTTGCTCGCCTACGCAGAGCAGGGGCACCTGGCGGCGCTCGCCTGTTGAGCGCCGCCGCCGGCCTCACTCGCCGAGCAGATCCGGGGCGTAGTTTCCGGCGGCGTAGGCGGCGCAGAAGCCGGGCTCGTCGCCGGCATACGCGGGGTCGAGCGCGACCAGGGCCGGGCGCACCGCCGACCACAGCTCGCCGGGGCCGTCGAGAGAGTCCTTCACCACCAGCACCAGGTCGAGGCCGCGGTGGCCGACGATGTACTGGCCGCCCAGCCCGGCGGCGTAGAAGACGCCGACGTCGTAGGTCTGCTCGCAGCTGAGCGGCGGCTGGTAGCCGCAATCGCGCGCCCCCGACAGGCCGTGCGGATACTCCGGCCACAGGGCGACCGGCCCACACGGATCGACCCGCTGTTGCAGCTTCGGCCCGGCGCCGAGACCGAAGGTGTGGTTCGAGTCGCTGTTCAGCCAGGTGAGATAGCCGTAGCCGGTGTTGGCGTCCTCGAACGACGGATGCGTCATCTTGTAGGTCCAGTCGGCGCCCAGCACCTGGCGGCCGTTCCACCAGCCGTCGTGCAGCAGCAGCAGGCCGACGCGCGCCATGTCGAGCACGGTGGACTGCCAGGTGAAGCCGAGAATCTTGTTCGCGTCGTGGTTGCTCCACTCCGAGTCGTGCATGCCGAGCGGGCCGAACAGAAAGCGCTGCACGAATTCCTCGACGGTGGCGCCGAGGCGGGCGCTGTCCTGCGCGATGGCGGCGGTGATCACGTCGCTCAGCCGGTTGATCTGCACCGCGCCGACGAGGTCGTACGAGTACGTCCTCTGCCCGAAGGAGAGGTCGGGGTTCTGCGCCAGCATGGCGAGCACATGCGCGATCTGCGCCTCGGCATTGAAGGTGAAGCTGTCGAGCCAGTGGCTGACCGGATCGGTGTCGCTCAACGGCCCGGTCTTGCTGCCGTTGCGCGGCAGGGCGCGCGTCTCCCAGGCGGCGATGCCGGTGGTCAACGCACCGAGCGTCTTGGTGGTCGAGAACACCTCGCCGCGCGCGTCGCTGCCCTCCGGATAGTAGACGTGGCAGAGCTGGCCGTAGCGGATGACCGCGTAGCGGCGGTTGACCTGTGGGTCGGCGGCGTCGAGCAGGTCGGGGTCGAGACCGCAGCGGCTGACCACCTGGTCGCGCGGCACCGGCTGCCAGGCCTCGGCACCGGGATCGGGCGCCGCCGGCGTGCAGCCGCCCAATGCGCCGCTGACGCCGGCGAGGATCTCGTCGACGCTGACGCCGTGGCTGCCGTCGCGGTCCGCCGCGGCGCACGCCGACAGCGGGGCGGAATCGAGCGCGATGTTCACCGCCCGCAGCAGCTCGTTGACCACGACCGCGCCGCTGCGATCGCAGTCCGCCGCGCAGCCGCTGCGCGGCAGCGGTCGCGGCGTATCGAGACCTGCCTGCGCCGTCGCGGCAGACGCCAGCACCAGCGCCAGCAGCGCCGCGCGCGATCCAATCCAGGCCGTTCGCATGAGTGTCCCCCTCTCGCCGACATGACCGGCCGGGCCGCCTGAGACAAGCGCGGCCTGCGCGGCTGGTCGATTTGCATGTCGCAATGGCCGGCCCGACGCCGCGAACGCGTCGCGGTGCCCCGCCTAGCGGCGGCCGGCGGCGCGCCGCCACCACCGCGCCCGGGCGCGCTCCTCACTCGGCCGCGGCGGGGCGCGGCGGGCTGGCGAACAGGTTGTTGAGCGCTTCGGCGAGGGTCGGGTGCGCGAAGGTGGCGTCGCGGATGCGCTCGATCGTGACGCGCCCGAGCATGGCCATCTCGAACATCGCCATGATCTCGCCGCCCTCGATGCCGAGCACGGCGGCCCCGAGGATCTCGCCGCTGGCGCGGTCGACGATCGCCTTCATCAGGCCGCGCGACTCGTCCATCTCCAGCGCGCGGGCGACATAGTCCATCGGCATGCTGTACACGTCGGCGGCGCTGCCGGCGGCGGCGGCCTCGCGCTCGGTCATGCCGATCCGCCCGAGCTGCGGGTCGATGAACAGCGTGTACGGCACCATGCGGGCGCGCGTCGTCGCGCCGCCCGCACCGAGCAGATTGGTGCGCAGGATGCGGAAGTCGTCGTACGAGATGTGGGTGAAGGCGGGTCCGCCCTTCACGTCGCCGATCGCGTAGACGCCGTCCGCCGAGGTGGCGAGGTGCTCGTCGACGGCGATGTAGCCGTTGCGGTCGAGCTGGATGCCGGCGGCGGCGCAGTCGAGCGCGTCGCTGTTCGGCGCCCGCCCGGCGGCGAGCAGCACGTGCGAGACCGACAGTGGCGCCCCGCCGCTCGACGGCGACGCCAGGATGGCGCCGTTCGGGCCCGGGGCCAGCCGGACGATCTCCTCGCCGAGGCGCAGGTCGAGGCCGTCCTGGCGCAACAGCGCGGCGATCGCCTGGCAGATGTCGGCATCCTCGCGCGGCAGCAGCGTCGCGGCGCGCTGCGTGACCGTCACCCGACTGCCGAAGCGGTGCATCATCTGGCCGAACTCGAGGCCGATGTAGCCGCCGCCGACCACCAGCAGGTGCGCCGGCACCGCGTCGAGCTCCATGATCGAGGTCGAGTCGAGCGTCGGCACCGCGTCGATCCCGTCGATCGCCGGCTGCACCGGCCGCCCGCCGGTGTTGATCACGATGCAGTCGGCGGTGACCGCGCGGCTCGTCCCGTCGGCGGCGGTCGCCAGCAGCGTGCGCGGCGCGGTGAAGCGCGCCGTGGCGTAGAGCAGCGTCAGGTTGGCGGTGGCCTGCAGGCGCCGCTCGCTGCCGCCGCGAAAGCTCGCGACGATGTCGCGCTTGCGCTGCCGCACGCGCGCCAGGTCGACCGCGATCGGTCCGGTGCGGACGCCGTAGTCGGCGCCGCGCCGCGCCAGGTAGGCGACGCGGGCGCTGGCGACCATCGTCTTGGTCGGGGTGCACCCCTCGTTGATGCAGGTGCCGCCGACGTGGGTCGATTCGATCAGCAGCGTCCGGCGACCCGCCTCGGCCAACGCGCGCGCCAGCGGCACGCCGCCCTGGCCGGCGCCGATCACGATCGCGTCATAGCGCTCGCAAGCCATGGCCGCTCTCCTAGCCCAGCCGGCGTCCCGGTATCCATTGCTCTGCGCGCGTCCTCCGTGAGAGCGTGGCCGGCTGACGAAAGGGGGGAGCGGGCATGCGCAAGCGGGTGAGGGACGCCGCGATCGGACTGGCGCTGGTGATCGCGTCGGCCGGCGCCGCCGCGGCAGCGGAGAGCGTGCCGCCGGCGGCGATGGCCGACGCCGAGGCGATCTTCAGGGCGCGCTGCACGATGTGCCACGGCAGCGGCGGCAGGGGCGACGGTCCGGCCGGCGCGGCGCTCAGCCCGCGGCCGCGCGACATGACCGATCCGACCTGGCAGGCCTCGGTCACCGACGCGCACATCGAAACGGTCATCCTCGGCGGCGGGCCAGCCGACGGGCGCAGCCCGCTGATGCCCGCCAACCCGGATCTGAAAACCAAGCCGGACGTCATCAAGGCCCTGCGCCAGATCGTGCGCGGCTTCGCCGCCAAGACGCCGCCCTAGGCTGGCCAGACAAAGGCCCTCACCGCGGAGACGCGGAGGCACGGAGACTGCAGAGTGGTGCAGCAATCGCTTCGGATTTCCAAACCGTTCTTTGGGACTGCGCTGCGGAAAGCCCGCAAGCTGCCGGGTGGTCGGCAACCCTCCGCGTCTCTCCGTCTGCGCGGTGAAGATGTGGTGGCGCGGCGCGGCGCGCCGCGGTCCTCGGCGCGATTGCCCCGGCTTTTCCCGCGCTGGCGTTTCTGCTGAAAGAACGACTGGCGCTATCCGGCCCCGCCCCCCTCACCAGACCATGCAGCGAACCACCCTCCGAGCCGTCCTCCGTGGAGCCGCGGTCGTGCTCGGCGCGGCGCTGCTGGCGAACGCGGCGCGCGCCGACGACGAGACCGCGGCGCTGCAGCGCCTGGTCGACGCCGGCCAGGCGCCGTGGCTGGCGCATGCGCCGAGCCCCGACGAAGCCGACGCGCTGCGACGCCTCTACACGCCGCGCCAGTACGCGCCGCTGTGGCTGCATGACCGATGGCCGACCGCGCAGGCCGACGCGGTGATTGCCGCGCTCGGCGCCGCCGATGCCGACGGGCTCGCGCCGCTCGACTACGACGCGCCGCGCCTGGCGGCGGAAGCGCCGCGCATTGCCGGCGCCGACGCCGACACCGCGGCGCTGTTCGACGTCGCGCTCAGCCTGGCGGCGATGCGCTACGCCACGCACGCCGCGGTCGGCCGCGTCGCGCCGCGCACGGTCGGCTTCGATTTCGACGTCGCGCCGAAACGCCCGGACGCGGCGGCGCTGGTCGCCGGGCTCGCCGAAGACCCCGATCCGCGCGCCCGCCTGCAGGCGCTCGACCCGCCCTTCCCGGCTTTCGCGCGCCTGCGCGACACGCTCGCCGACTATCGCGCCCTGTCGCGCACCGCGCTGCCGCCGGTGCCCGACCTGCCGAAGTTGAAGCCGGGCGATTCGCATCCACAGTTGGCGGCGCTGCGCGCCCGCCTCACCGCGCTCGGCGACCTGCCGGCCGACGCCGCGCCGCCCGCCGACCCGACCCACTACGACGAGACGCTCGCCGCGGCGGTGCGCGCCTTCCAACGGCGCCATGGCCTGGCCGACGACGCGGTGGTCGGCCCCAGCACGCTGCGCACGCTGCAGACGCCGCCGGTGGCGCGCGTGCAGCAGATCGAGCTGGCGATGGAGCGCATGCGCTGGCTGCCGTACAGCTGGCCGGCGCGCTTCGTCTTCGTCAACATCCCGGAGTTCCGCCTGCGCGGCTTTGCCGCCGGCAGCGCGACGCCGCAACTGGCGATGAACGTCGTCGTCGGCCAGGCAGCCAGCAAGGAAAAGCACAAGACGCCTGTGCTGCAGGCCGACATGACCTACCTGGTCTTCCGGCCCTACTGGATGGTGCCGTCGAGCATCGCCAACCGCGAGCTGTGGCCGAAGATCAGCAACGATCCGGGCTATCTCGACCGCAACAACATGCTGGTCAGCAACGGCCGCATCCGGCAGCGGCCGGGGCGCGGGAACTCGCTCGGGCTGCTGAAGTTCATCTTCCCCAACCCGCATCACGTCTACCTGCACGACACCCCGTCGAAGGGCCTGTTCGCGCGCAGCCGGCGCGACTTCAGCCACGGCTGCATCCGCGTGTCCGACCCGCCGGCGCTGGCGGAGTTCGTCCTCACCGGCATGGACGGCTGGGACCGCGCGCGCATCGACATGGCGATGAAGAGCGGCCCCGACGACCGCCACGTCACGCTCGGCACGCCGGTGCCCGTGTACATCTTCTACACCACCGTCGTCGTCGACGAGGCGGGCGGCGTGCTCTTTTTCGATGACATTTACGGGCACGATGCTACGCTGCAGCGCCAGTTGGCGAAGGGGTTCCCGTACGCGAGCTGAAGACGGCGACGGCGGTGGAGTGGATGGTGGAACGGAGACGCGCGCGACGACGACTGGCCCTGATCGCGCTCGCCTGCCTGCTGCCGGCGTGTGCGACGGCGCCGCCACCGCCGCAACGCAGCACGCCGCTGCGGCGCGCCAGCGCCGCGACGCCGGCCACCTGGCCGCGGCGTGACGTGCTCGACCTGGCGCTGCAGGCCTATCAGTGCGGGCGCGCGCAGGGCTACTTCCACCAGCCGACGCTGACCGTGATCGATTACTCGCTGCCGTCGAGCGAGCGCCGCCTGTGGGTCATCGACCTGCAGCGCCGCCGCGTGCTGTTCAACGAGCTGGTCGCGCACGGCCTCAACAGCGGCGACGAGCGCGCCTACTCGTTCTCCAACCGCGAGGGCTCGAAGCAGTCGAGCCTGGGGCTGTTCCGCACCGACGAAACCTACTTCGGCCGGCACGGCTACTCGCTGCGCCTGTCCGGGCTCGAGCCCGGCGTCAACGACCTGGCGCGCGAGCGCGCCATCGTCATCCACGGCGCCCCCTACGTCAGCCGCGCGCACGTCGCGGTGTGGGGCGGCGTCGGCCGCAGTTGGGGCTGCCCGGCGCTCGACCAGGCGGTGAGCCCGCGCGTGATCGACCGCATCCAGGGCGGCAGCGCCGTCTTCGCGTACTATCCCGACCGCGACTGGCTCAGCACCTCGCCGTTCCTGCACTGCGGCCGCTACGCGCGCAGCGAGGATCGCTGAGCGTCAGACCGGCGCCACCGTGCCGCTCGCGAAGTCGAACACGCCGCCCTCGATCACCAGCTTCCCCTCGCCGACAACCTTGGCCAGCAGCGGCGACGCCTCGCGCAGCTTGCGCACCTGGTAGCGGACGTTGGCGGCGATCGCCTCGTCGAGCGACATCGAACCGCGCTGCAGCGCCGGCACGATGTGCTGGTAGAGCGTGCTGATCTGCCCCGGCACCTTGTCGCCGGCCAGCGCCGCCTTCACCGCGCCGCAGTTGCTGTGGCCGACGACCTTGATGACCTCGGCGCCGAGCACCGCGACGCTGTACTCCAGGCTGGCGATCTCCACCGCGGTGGCGATGTTGCCCGCCACACGCACGACGAAGAGATCGCCGAAGCCCTGGTCGTAGACCACCTCGACCGGCACGCGCGAGTCGGCGCAGGCGAGCACCGCGGCGAACGGCTCCTGCTTCGGCGCCACGGCGCGCAACTGCGCCAGGTCGCGATTCGGCGCGATCGGCGCACCGGCGACGAAGCGCGCCTGGCCGGCGCGCAGGCGCTCCAACGCCGCCGCCGGCGTGTCGGCCGCTGGCAGCGGCTCCGCCGCGCGCGCCAGCCCGGCGCCGAGGCCACTCGCCGCCACGCCGGCCAACACGCCATAGGCGCAGAAGCCACGCCGGGTCAGATGCCGCTGGTGATCCTCATCGTGCCGGTTCGCCATCGCTCCTCCTCCTCGCGCGCCGGTTTCCCATCCCGACGCGTCGCAGACAAGCGCGCGCCGTGCTCAGGCGGGGCGCAGGACCAGCAGCGCGATCTCGGGCGGGATGCCGACCCGCATCGGGTAGCCGTAGAAGCCGACGCAGCGGGTGACGTACATCTGCATCGCGTCGCGCCGGAAGATGCCCTGATCGGGCAGCCCGGCGAGCCCGACGACGGTGATCGCCGCGTCGCGGCCGAGTTGCAGGCCGATGTGGCCGCCGTGCGTATGGCCGGAGAGGACCAGATCGGCGCAGCCGGGCGGCAGCGCCGCAAACGTGCTCGGGTCATGGTTGAGGAGAATGCGCGGCGCCGTGCCGCGCGGCGTCCAGCGCGTCAGGCGCCCCGCCAGCTGCGCGGCGCGGTCATCGCGCCCGAACGTGAAGTCGAGCCCGCCCACTTCCAGCTCCGTGCCGTTGACCGGCAGCGTCACCAGGCGATCGCGCAGCGCCGTCACTCCGACCTCGCGCAGCCGTGCCGTGAAGCGCTCGGGATCGTCGAAGTCGTGGTTGCCGAGGCACGCCCACTGCCCGTGCGGCGCGCCGATCGCCGCCAGCGCATCGTACAGCGGCGCGTCGAAGTCGCCGGCGCGATGGGTGAGGAAGTCGCCGGTGTGC
>JANRJF010000026.1:0-3704 GCA_033764095.1 Deltaproteobacteria bacterium
CAGACGTCCCCAGGCCACCTCGCCGGCCAGGCAGAGATGCTCGAGGTCGTCGGGATCGTAGTCGGCGATGCGCGCCGGGAGGACGTCGCGCTCCCAGGCCGGGCCGGGCAGCTCGAGGCCCTGCAGCTGGCCGATCACCAGCCGCAGCCCGTCGCGCCCGCGCAGCTGCGTGCCCGGGGCGAGGTGCTGCCAGACGAACAGGAAGCGGGCAAAGTCCGCCGGCGCCACCGGTTCGATCTCGCGCCGCAGTCGATCGAGCGTGCGCCGATGGATGCGCGCCAGCAGCCCGCGCTCGCACCATTCGACTGCGGTGACCGGTGACCGGGCTTTGCCCAACAAACTACTTCGGACCCCCATCCTGGCCTTCCCCCGCGGTGCGGGGGAAGGAATCGGATCCATGCTGGCCATGTGCGACAAAGCGTGTTGGTTCGGTTCCTTCCCCCGCGTCAGCGGGGGAAGGTGAGGATGGGGGTCCGAGCTGAATTCTTGGGTAAAGCCCGGTGACCGGTGACCGGTGACCGGTGCGGACTCTTCCGTACCGGGCCGCGCAGGTCCGCCGAAGCGGCCGCGCAGCACGACGCCATCGCCTTCCAGCTGCTCCAGCGCGCCGGAGACGGCGTCGGGCTCCAGTCCGAGGCGCGCCGCGAGATCGGCGGCGGTGGTTGGGCCGAGGCAGCTCATCCAGCCGCGCACGACGTCCTTGATCGCGTCGAGGTCGCGCGCGGCGAGCGCCGTCGCGAGCGCAAGCTGCTCGGTGGCGACGAAGAAGGACTCCGCGCCACCAGGAAAGATCTGCACACGTCCGGCGCCGCTCAGCTCGTCCAGCCAGGCGCGCCAAGGTTCGGCTTCAACCTCCGGCAGCACGCCGAGCGTGCGCAGCGCGTCGTGCACCTCCTCCGCGTCGCGCGGTGCCGGCCACGCCTGCTCGCGCACGGCGTCGATCGCCGCCTGGTCGAGGGCGCCGACGCCCTGTGCCAGGTCGGGATCGACGCGGCGCAGCGCCACGGCGCGGGCGCGGCGCTCCTCCAGCGGCGCATCGTCGAGGAAGGCGTACGGGTTGGCGTTGAGCAGCTCGTGCGACATCGGCGAGGGCGCCGCGGTGTCGACCGCGATGGTGCGGATGGCGCCCGACTCGATGCGCGCCAGCACCTCGGCCAGGCCGTCGGCGTCCATCGCTTCGCTCAGGCAGTCGTCGAGCGTCTGGTCGACCAGCGGATGCTGCGGCGGTTCGACCGGGCCGGGATGGTTGTCGCCGCACGCCGCCTGCGCCGGGAAGACCGCGGCGAGCAGGTCGTCGGCGCGCATGCGCTGCAGCGGCATCGGCACACGCCGGCCGCCGCCGAAGCGCGGCAGCGCCAGGGCGCGCGTCGCCGTCCAGCGCCAGCGCGTGCCGAACATCGGCGCCTGCAGCGCCGCCTGCACCAGGTCATCGCGGAAGCGGTGGCTGCGCACCATGCCGAAGACGCTCTCCAGCGGAAAACTGTGCTGCTCGCCGAGCGAGATGACGACGCCGTCGTCGGTCGCCGCCGCCTGCAGCTCGAAGTCGAAGCTGACGCAGAAGCGCTTGCGCAGCGCCAGGCCGAGGGCGCGGTTGATGCGGCCGCCGAACGGCGCGTGCAGGACGAGCTGCATGCCGCCGCCCTCGTCGAAGAAGCGCTCGGCGATGATCGTGTCGGTGGTCGGCACGGCGCCGAGCACCGCCAGCGTGGCGCGCACGTAGTCGACGACCTGCTCGGCGCCGCCGCTGTCGACGTGCGCCTCGGCCATCAGCCAGCGCACGGACGCGTCGCGGTCGTGTGCGCGCGCGGCGACCTCGCCGCGCAGCGCCGCCACCGCGTCGGAGCGCTCCGGCGTGCGCGCCGGCGCCTCGCCGAGCCAGAACGGCATGTTCGGCGCCGCGGCGGCGGCGTCGACGACGCGCACGCGGCCGGGCTCGACGCGGCGGATGCGCCAGGCGTGGTGGCCGAGCTGGAAGACGTCGCCGGCCAGGCTCTCGATGGCGAAGTCCTCGTTCACCGTGCCGAGCTTGAGGTTGGTGGCGTCCTCCAGCACGTCGTAGTCGGCGAGATCCGGGATCGCGCCGCCGCCGGTGATCGCGGTCAGCCGCGCACCGCGGCGCGGCCGCACGACGCCGTGGACGCGGTCGAGGTGCAGATGCGCGCCGCGCCGGCCGCGCCGCGTCGCGACGCCGTCGGCGAGCATCGCCAGCACCGCGTCGAAGGTGTCGCGCGGCAGCGCGCGATAGGGATGCGCGCGCCGCACCAGATCCCACAGCGCCTCGATGGCGATGGCGCCCTCGCCGGCGGCGATGGCGACCATCTGCTGCGCCAGTACGTCGCGCGCGTTCTGCGGGATCACCAGCGCGTCGAGCACGCCGTCGGCGACGGCGCGCAGCGCGGCGGCCGACTGCATGAGCTCGTCGCGCGTCAGCGGGAAGAGCACGCCGCGCGGCGTCGCGCCGAGCGAGTGGCCGGAGCGGCCGACGCGCTGCAGCAGCGTCGCGATGGCGCGCGGCGCGCCGAGCTGGACGACCAGGTCGACGTGGCCGATGTCGATGCCGAGCTCCAGCGAGCCGGTGGCGACCACCACCGGCACCGCGCCGGCCTTGAGCTGCGCCTCCGCCGCCAGCCGCAGCTCGCGTGACATGCTGCCGTGGTGCGCGGCGACGCGTTCGGCACCGAGCCGTTCGCCGAGCGCATGCGCCACCCGTTCGACCAGCCGCCGGGTGTGGACGAAGACGATGGTCGTCCGGTGCTGGCCGACCAGCTGCGCGATCCGGTCATAGATCGCGGCGCGCAGCGTGTGGCTGGCGATGCCGGCCAGCTCGTGGTCGACCGTCTCGATGCTCAGCGTCAGCGCGCGGCGGTGGCCGGCGTCGACGATCGCGCAGCGCGGCGCGCCGTCCGCGTCGCAGCGCCCGGCGCCGACCAGCAGGCGGGCGACGGTGTCGATCGGCTTCTGCGTCGCCGACAGGCCGATGCGCTGCAGGCGGTCGCCGGTCAGGCGGTCGAGGCGCTCGACGCTGAGCGCCAGGTGTGCGCCGCGCTTGTCGGCGGCGACGGCGTGGATCTCGTCGAGGATCAGCGTGCGGGTCGCCGCGAGCAGGGCGCGGCTGCCGCCGGCGGTGAGCAGAATGTAGAGCGACTCCGGCGTGGTGATCAGGATGTGCGGCGGCTGGCGTGCCTGCAGCGCGCGCTCGCGCGCCGGCGTGTCGCCGCTGCGCACCGCGACGCGGATCTCGGGCCGCGGCGTGCCGGCGGCGGCGGCGCGCGCCGCCAGCGCCGCGAGCGGCGCCTGCAGGTTCTTCTGGATGTCGTTGCCGAGCGCCTTGAGCGGCGAGACGTAGACGACGTGGATGCGGTCCTCCAGCCTCCCGTCCAGCCCACGCCGCACCAGGTCGTCGAGCGCGGCGAGGAACGCCGCCAGCGTCTTGCCCGAGCCGGTCGGCGCCGCGATCAGCGTGTCGCGGCCGGCGGCGATGTGCGCCCAGCCGTCGGTCTGGATCGGCGTCGGCGCAGCGAAGCTGTCGCCGAACCAGCCGGCGACGAGCGGGTGAAACTGATCGAGCACGGTGAAGTTCTACAGGAACGAAATCAAAACCTTCAACGCAGAGACGCGGGGGCGCCCAGGGCGCCGAGAACAACAACCCCCGTCCCCGCACAGCGGCCACGGCGGCTCCGCGTCGCGGCGGTGATTACGTAAAA
>JANRJF010000027.1:0-16796 GCA_033764095.1 Deltaproteobacteria bacterium
GCAGCTCGTCGTTGTCGAACGGCTTGGCGACGTAGTCGAAGGCGCCCTCGCGCATCGCCGCCACCGCCGACGGCACGCTGCCGTGCGCGGTGAGCAGGATGACCGGCAGGCCGGGGCGGGCGGCGCGCACGCGGCGCAGCAACTCGATGCCGTCCATGTCCGGCATGCGCAGGTCGCTGACCACCACGTCGGCGCCGCGCGCCTCGATCGCCGCCAGCGCCGCCGCGCCGCCGTCGCACGGCTCGCACTCGTAGCCATCGCGCTCCAGCGCCATGCGCACCACCGCCGCCATGCGCGGCTCGTCGTCGACGATCACGATGCGCGCCATGTCCGGCCGACTACCAGCCCCAGCGCGGCCGAGCCAGCGATGCGGCGTTGCGGTTCGAGCCGACGACTGGATCGCAGCCAGCTCGTCGCACCTGCGGCGGCACGGCGGTCATTCGAGCGGCCGAAGCGGGGGCCCATCGGCTTCGCTAATGTGCCCAATTAACCGGCGCTGCCCACCAAACGGGCAGGGGTTCGCGCGAATCTTTTCGAATCGCGGCGCTGTGAACGTTGCATGCGTCATGCGGGCGGCGTGGCATCGGCGTTGCTGAGGCGAGACAGCGGTCCGCCGGGGGTGTTGCGGCGGAAGTCACCCGAAACGCAACTCGCACGCAAAGGAGCAGTGGCGATGAAGAAGGTCGAGGCGATCGTCAAGCCCTTCAAGCTCGACGAAGTGAAGGAGGCGCTGGGGCGCAACGGCATCCAGGGGATGACCGTGTCCGAGGTGAAAGGCTTCGGCCGTCAGAAGGGCCACACCGAGCTCTATCGCGGCGCGGAGTACGTCGTGGACTTCCTGCCGAAGATCAAGATCGAGCTGCTGGTCGACGACAAGGACGCCGTCAAGGCGTGCCAGGTGATCGAAGAGACCTGCAAGACCGGCCGCATCGGCGACGGAAAGATCTTCGTCATGCCGGTCGAAGAGGTGGTGCGCATCCGCACCGGCGAACGCGGCTCCGACGCCGTGTAACGAGCTCTCCGCTGTCGCCAGCCGGCGGCAGCCAGCCGACCAGGCCCGGCGTGCCCTTGGCGCGCGCCGGGCCTGTCTTTTTGCGCACCGCGACGCCCGCGCTGCATCGCGGCTGGGCGCCGTGCCCACCGGCTGAGCAGCGCCGTGTGTCGACTGCGGACCGACGGCGCCCGACGCGCCCCGCACGGCGGTGGCACACGCCGTGCTCATCGCTCCCACCGTGGAGGTGGTTGATCATGCGAGCGGATGAGAGCTTCTACGAACGACTGACGGCGCTGGACCAGACGTTCCTGGCACTGGAGACGCCGAACGCCTACATGCACGTGGCGATCACGGCGATCTTCGAGCCCGGCACGCTGGCGACCGCGCAGGGCGGCGTGGACATCGACCGCATCCGCCAGCACATCGCGGCGCGGCTGCGCTTCATCCCGCGCTATCGGCAGCGGCTGCAGCTGCCGGCCGCCGCCAGTCCGATCTGGATCGACGACGAGCGCTTCGACCTCGGCTACCACGTGCGCCACGCCAGCCTGCCGCGCCCGGGCGGCGAGCGGCAGTTGCAGCGCCGCTGCGCCGAGATCCTCGAGCGCCCGCTCGATCGGCGCCGGCCGCTGTGGGAGATCTGGATCATCGAGGGCCTGGAGGACGGGCGCTTCGCCATGCTGGCCAAGGTACACCACTGCATGGTGGACGGCATCGCCGGCATCGACATCCTGGCGGCGCTGCTCGGCACCGAGCCGTGCGAGGCGGTCGAGCCGATCGAGGACTGGGCGCCGCGCCCGCGACCGGGCGAGCGCGAGCTGCTGCGCGACGAGGTGCGGCGCCGCACGCGCGCCTCGCTCAACGCCGTCTTCGGCCTCGCCGACGCGCTGCGCACGCCGCGCGCCAGCGGCAAGGCTGTCGCCGGGCACGCCGCCTCGATGCTGCACATGCTGCGCGAGCTCGGCAGCGCCCCGGCGACGCCGTTCAACCTGCCGATCGGGCCGCACCGCCGCATCGACTGGCTGGCCACCGAGCTGGCCGACATCAAGGCGATCCGCAACGCGCTCGGCGGTACCATCAACGACGTCGTGCTGACCACGGTGGCCGGCGCGGTGGGCAGCTTCCTGGCGCGCCGCCGCAGCGCGCTCGACGGCGAGTTCCGCACCGTCGTGCCGGTGAGCGTGCGCGGCGCCGACGAGCGCGGCATGCCCGGCAACCGCGTGTCGCTGTGGCTGGCGACGCTGCCGGTGCACGAGCGCAACGCGCGCCGCCGCCTGGAGGCGGTGCGCGAGGTGACCGCCAAGCTGCGCGCCGAGCAGGAGGAGCGCAGCGCCGAGCTGGTCACCCAGGCGGCCGACTTCACCACCACCAACGTCATCAACCTGGCGGCGCGGCTGATCAACGGCGCGCGACGCTTCAACCTGATCGTCACCAACGTGCCGGGGCCGCCGGTGCCGTTCTACCTGCTCGGCGCGCGCATGGTGGCCGGGTATCCGCACCTGCCGCTGTTCGAGAACCAGGGTCTGGGCGTGGCGCTGCTCAGCTACGCCGGCACGCTGTACTGGGGGATCGCCGGCGACTGGAACCAGATGCCGGATCTGAGCGAGTTCATCGCCGCGCTGCGGGAGGCGTTCGCCGACCTGCGCGCCGAGGCGGAGGCGGTGCAGCCGAGCGCCGCGCCGGCGCCGCCGCGGCCGGAACCGGCGCGGCGGCCCAAGCTGACCGTGCACCGCGGCGCCAACCCCGCCGCGGCTACACCGTCAGCAGCGGCGGCAGGCGCTCGAGGCAGAGCCGGACGAACGCGCGCAACGTCTGCGGCTGATGATCCTCGGCGCGCAGCGCCAGGCCCCAGGCTCGATACAGCCCGCTCTTCCCGATAGACAGCGCTGCCAGGCGGCCGGCCGCGAGGTCGGCCGCCACCGCCCAGCGCGGCACCACCGCCAGGCCGAAGCCGACGCGCACCATGCTCGACACCGCGCCGAGGTGGTCGAGCTCCATGACGATGTGCGGGAACACGCCGGCTTCCAGCAGGACGCGCTCGACCATGTGGTAGGTCGAGCTGCGCCGCTCGTAGACCAGCAGCGGCTGGCCGGCGAGATCGGCCGCGTCGATGCGCCGCCGTCCCGCCCAGGGGTGATCGGGCGCGGTGATGACCACCAGCTCGTCGCGGCCGAGCTCGAAGATGCGCAGCTTGTCCTGCGAGACCGGCAGGGTGAGCATGCCGACGTCGAGGTCGCCCTCCAGCAACCGCTGGATGGTGAGTGGCGAGGGGCCGCTCAGCACGCGCAACTCGACGCGCGAGAACTCGCCGTGGAACGACTGCAGCACGCTCGGCAGCAGGTGCTCGCAGGCGGCGCCGCCGGCGCCGACGCGCAGCACGCCGGAGCCGGTGGATTCGTAGGCGGTGAGCACGCGCTGCGCCTCGTCGACCTTGGAGAGGATCTGCCGCGCGTAGTGCAGCAGGATCTCGCCGGCCGGTGTCGGCCGCACGCCGTTGCCGGCGCGCACCAGCAGCTTGACGCCGAGTTGCCGCTCCTGCGCCGCGATCTGCTGGCTGATCGCCGACTGGCTCAAGCCGAGGCGGCGGCCGGCGCGGGTGAAGCTGCGCAGGTCGACGATGGTGACGAAAGTGCGCAGCAGCTTGGCGTCGATGTCGGGCTTGCGGCGCTCGGCCGGCGGGCGCGCGCCGGTCTCGTCGTTGGCGGGGCTGCTGGTTCGGGCTCGGTTCACTCTCATCGCCTCGCTCTCAGCGCCCGCCGCCGCGATAAGCGGCGTCGATGGCGCGGTTCCAGAATGGTCATGCGGCGGCAGTGCCCAAGGGCTGGGCAGGAGTGCGCGCGCCGCTGCATCGGTGAGCAGCCGGCGGGCGCCGTCCGGCCCCGCCATCGCGCTCCGTGCGCGGCGCAAATCCCTTGTGCGACAACGGCTGCGGTCATGTCCGTGCGGATCCTGCCTCCCACCCCGGCGCCGCGCGGCGGCGCCGATGAGGAACAGAAGCAGAAGCGATGCCAGCGACGCGGCCCGACGCGGGCGCCGCACGGCGGGCCCGCGCTGCCCACGCCGCGAGCGGCTGCCTATGGGCTGGGCAGCGAACGCACGCCATGACGCGCTACATCCTGCGTCGCATGGCCGCGCCGCGGCTGGCACGACCAATGCTGATACCGCTTTCCCGACGCACGATCCTCGCGTCTGGAACGCAACGCGGGGGGCCACAACCGCTGCCCACGGGTGTGGCCCCCCGCCCCCCCTTCGAACCATCGGTGGTGCAGTGGCGGGACGAGCTCTCATCGTCGACGACGACCAGTCACTGCGCTTCGTGCTGCGGCAGGCGCTGAAGGGGCAGGGCTGGGAGGTCGACGAGGCCGACGACGGCTCGTCGGTGGAGGACCAGCTCGAGTCGTCGCGCTTCGATCTGCTGCTGCTGGACCTCTACATGCCGGGCATGAACGGCTTCGAGGTGCTGCGCCGCGTGCGCCAGGCGCACGCCGGCGTGATGCCGGTGTGGAAGACGCCGCCCACCGTCGGCATCGTCGTGCTCTCCGGCGCCGCCGGCCGCGACGGCCTCAGCTTCGCCGCCAAGCTCGGCGCCGACGCCTGCCTGCAGAAGCCGTTCGACGTCGCCGACCTGCTTGCCGCGGTGCGCGGCCTGCGCCGCGCGCGCTAAGCCGAGAGGCGCGCGACCGCGCCGCGCAGCGCCTCGGGGACGTCAGGCGCCGGCCAGCGCCAGACGCTGCGCGCGTGCAGGCTGCGGCCGCCGTTGCGGCTGAGCTCGCATTCGGTGGTGAAGCCGCTCGCATCGCAGCTCGACACCCACACCGCGCTGCCGAGTTGGTCGTCGTAGACGGCGGCGTCGAAGTACTCGAGATCGTGCGAGGCCAGGCGCGGCCGTTCGGCGGGCGCGGTGGGGGCGATCGTCCAGCCGTGCGCGGCGAGCGCGTCCCACACCGCCTGCTCGACGAACACGGCGTACTGCGCGTTGTTGACGTGCGCGACGCCGTCGAGGTCGGCGAGCTCGACGCGACGACTGCCGCGCGCCGCCTGCGCTGGCGGTGGCGTGGCGAGACTCGGGTCGCGCGGCCGGCTGCCGATTCCCTCCGGCATCAGCGCGCGCTGCAGCTCGGCCGGCGGCTGCGCCAGCGTGCCGCGCGTCAGGTCGACGTACACCCAATCGGTGACCGCCTGCGCGACCAGCGCGTCGTCGCCGCGCCGCCGGACCTCGTAGGCGCGCTGCGAGCGCACCCGCCGCATGTCGATCACCCAGGTGCGAACATCGATCGTGTCGAGATAGTGCACCGGCGCCAGCAGCTGCAGCTGCGTGCGGCGGATGATCCACAGCGTCCCCTGGCGCTCGTACCAGGCGTTGTCGTAGCCCGCCGCCGCCGTCGCCTCCGCCGCCGTCTGCCAGAGAAAGCGCAGCAGCACGTTCGGCCGCAGCTCGGCGAAGACGTCGACGTCGAAGATGCGGATGGGGAAGGCGGTGGAGTGCATGGGGTTAACTGGTGCGCCGGTGCGCCGGTGCGCGGTGAGCCGGGGAGATCGAGGCGCGCACCGGCTCACCGGCGCACTGGCTCACCGGCGCACAGGCTCACCCGATCAGGTCCGGCGCCCTGGCCAGATCCTTGGTCATGTTCTTCTGGTGCGCTTCGAGCGTGCCGCCGCCGATCTCGAGCAGCTTGGCGTCGCGCCACAGGCGTTCGACGACGTACTCGCCCATGTAGCCGTAGCCGCCGAGCACCTGGATGGCGCGGTCGGCGATCTCCTTGGCGACGCGCGCGGCGAACAGCTTGACGCCGTCGGCGTCGACGCGGTTGCCGTGCTTGTCGAGGTCGAGGCGGCGGGCGGTCTCGTAGACGTAGCAGCGCGCCGCTTTGTACTCGGCGTAGGACTCGGCGATGTGGCGTTGGATCTGGCCGAACTCGCGGATCGGCTGGCCGAAGGCCTTGCGCTGGCCGGCGTAGTCGACCATCACGCGCACGCAGCGCTGCGCGATGCCGAGCGACATCGCCGCCAGGGTCAGCCGCTCGAGCTCCAGGTTGCGCATCATGTGCAGCACCGATTCGCCCTCGCGACCGAGCAGCTGATCGGCGGGTACGCGGCAGCCGTCGAAGACCAGCTCGGCGGTCATCGAGGCGCGCATGCCGAGCTTTTCCTTCCAGCACTGGCCGAGGCTGAAGCCGGGCGTGTCGCGCTCGACCACCAGGGTGCTGATCGCGCGCTCGCCGGTGCGCGCGTAGACGAGGAAGATGTCGCCGAGCGTGCGATCGTCCACCGCGCCGTTGGTGATGAAGGTCTTGCGGCCGGTCACCACGTAGCTGTCGCCGTCGCGCCGCGCCGTGGTGCGCATGCCGAGCACGTCGGTGCCGGCCTCCGGTTCGGTCATGCACATGCCGCCGATGCGCGCGCCGCTGATCGCGCCGGGCAGGAAGCGGCGGCGCTGCGCGTCGCTGGCGTTGTGGTGCAGGTTGTTCACGAACAGCACCGCGTGCGCCAGGTAGGAGAGGCAGAAGGCGGGATCGGCGGTGGACAGCGCCTCGTGCACGATCACCGCCGCGGTGGCATCGAGCCCGGCGCCCCCGAAGTCCTCGTCGACCGTCAGGCCGAGCAGCCCGAGCTCGCCGCAGCGCCGGAACAGGGCCAGGTTGAACTTCTCGTCGCGGTTGAACGCCGCCGCCTGCGGCTCGACTTCGTCGGTGACGAACTGGCGTACCGTCGCCGCCAGCAGCCGGTGCTCCTCGGTCGGGGCAAACAGATCGATGTCGCGCCACTCCATTGGCTTGCAGTTAGCCGGTCGGTGCGCGGCGGCGCAATCGGGGCGAACGGATCAACACAACGACACAACGGCACAACGACAGCACGCGGGCCGGGCGGGAGCTCCTCGACGACCTTTAGAGGCCACGTGTCCGGCCCGCGTGCTGTCGTTGTGCCGTTGTGCCGTTGTGTTGATCCTCCCGCCCCGATTTGCACCGCCGCGCGCCCCTGTGCTCTGTGGGCGCGGTTCAGAAAGGAGCCGGCAGGTGGGCGAGACGCGCGATTGGAAGCTCTACATCGACGGGCAGTGGACGGCGGCGAGCGGCGGCACCTACGACATCGTCAATCCGGCCACCGAGGCGGTGGTGGCCAAGGCGCCGAACGCGACGCGCGCCGACCTCGACCGGGCGATCGCGGCGGCGCGGCGCGCCTTCGACGGCGGCCCCTGGCGGCGCACGACGGCGACCGACCGCGCCCGCATCCTCGAGCGCCTGGTGGCGGCGTTGGCCAAGCGCAAGGATCGGCTGCGCGAGCTGCTCATCACCACCGCCGGCGCGGCGCACGTCGAGCACGGCATCCAGCTCGAGTTCCCGTTCGAGCTGCTGGCCGGCTACGCCCAGCTCGCGCGCTCCTATCAGTTCGAGCAGATGCTCCCGGTGCTGGTCAGCCAGACGCCGATGGGCACCACGGTCAACAACTCGATGGCCTACCACCAGCCGGTCGGGGTGTGCGGCCTGATCCCGACCTGGAACTTCCCGCTCTTCGTCACCGTGAACAAGATCGGCCCGGCGCTCGCCACCGGCTGTACGATGGTCGTCAAGCCATCGCCGTATCAGCCGCTGATCGACCTGGTGGTCGCCGAGGCGATCGAGGAGTGCGATCTGCCGCCCGGCGTGTTCAACGTCGTCACCGGCGACAGCCCCGAGCTCGGCGCGGCGCTGGTCGAGAGCCCGCAGGTGGACAAGATCAGCTTCACCGGCAGTGCGGTCACCGGCAAGCGCATCATGGCGGCGGCGGCGCCGACGTTGAAGCGCGTGCACCTCGAGCTGGGCGGCAAGTCGGTCGGCCTGCTGCTCGACGACATCGACCTGATGCAGGTGATTCCCTACGCCGCCTCGCCAGCCTTCTTCCACGCCGGCCAGGGCTGCGCGATGTGCACCCGCTTCCTGGTGCCGAAGGCGAAGCACGACGCGGTGGTCGAGGGCTTCAGCAACTTCGTCGCCAACGTCGTGAGCATCGGCGATCCCGCCGACCCGACCGTCATGCTCGGCCCGGTGATCCGCGCGGAGCGCCGCCAGCAGATCGAGTCGTACATCGCCGCCGGCAAATCGGAGGGCGCCGTGCTCGCCACCGGCGGCGGCCGCCCGCCGCAGCTGGAGAAGGGCTACTTCCTGCAGCCGACGGTGTTCGGCAACGTCCGCAACGACATGCGCATCGCGCGCGAGGAGATCTTCGGCCCGGTGCTGTCGGTGCTGCCGTTCGACGATCTCGACCAGGCGATCCAGATCGCCAACGACTCGCCCTACGGGCTCGGTGGCGCCATCTATGCCACCGACGTCGCCAAGGCGCTGGACGTCGCCAAGCAGCTGCGCACCGGCGCGGTCAACATCAACAGCGCGCTCAACCTCGCCAACCTGCCGTTCGGCGGCTTCAAGGAAAGCGGCATCGGCCGCGAGGGCGGCAAGTGGGGGCTGGACGAGTACACCGAGATCCAGGCGATCGCGTGGAAGTAGTCGTCGCCGGGGCGCTGGGGGCCACGACGGCACAACGCAGACCGGGCGGCGAGACCCAGCAAAAGCGGGCGCAATGACCCCGCTCCGCGTTGTGTCGTCGTGTCGTTGTGCCGTCGTGGTCTCAGCGGCGGCTACGCCGACCCCGGCTCGTAGGTCACCCGCGAGCCGGGCGGCACCGAGTGCACCAGCCAGACGTTGCCGCCGATGATCGAGCCGGCGCCGATGACGGTGTCGCCGCCGAGGATGGTGGCGCCGGCGTAGATGGTGACGTCGTCGCCGATGGTCGGGTGGCGCTTGCCGGTCGGCGCCGGCCCGTCGTTGTGGCGCGCGACGCTGAGCGCGCCGAGTGTCACACCCTGGTAGATCTTGACGTTGCGGCCGAGCTCGGCGGTCTCGCCGATCACCACGCCGGTGCCGTGGTCGATGAAGAAGCGCTCGCCGATGCGCGCGCCGGGATGGATGTCGATGCCGGTCTTGCCGTGCGCGTACTCGGAGATGATGCGCGGGATCATCGGCACGCCCTCGCGGTACAGCCAGTGCGCCACCCGGTAGGCGGTGATCGCCTCGATCGCCGGATAGCTGAACACCACCTCCTCGACGCTCTTCGCCGCCGGGTCGCCGTCGTAGGCGGCGAGCACGTCCTGGTTGAGCACCCGGCGCAGCTCGGGCAGCGCGCGCAGCAGGCGCAGCACCACCTCCTCGCTCCACTCCGGCCCGCGCGCCGCGGGCCCGCGGCCGACCGACTTCTCGTAGCTCAGCACCCGGAAGATCTGCTCCACCAGACATTCGTAGGCCGGGTAGAGGTGCTCGGCGATGGTGTGCCGCAGGTTCTCCCTGGTCAGCGGCCGGGTGCTGTAGAAGCCGAGGTAGATGACCGGCTTCAGGTGGGTGAAGGCGGTGATGACCTGCTGCTTGTTGGGGAGCGCCGCGCTCTCCAGGCTGTTGATCGCCTCGGGTCCGCGATAGCTCTCCACCACCGCGTCGATCGCCGCCTCGAGATCGCCCAGCCGGGTCAGCCCACGTGCCATGGTCGGCCTCTAGCAGGCAGGAAAAGCTGGAACCACAGATGAACACAGATAAACACAGATGAGGAAGCCGCAGTCTCGGCGCTCCCGCTGCGCCGCGTGCATCCGTGTTTATCTGTGTTCGTCTGCGGTTAGGCTTTTTTCCGACGCGCGTTCGCGCTAACTACGAGGACGGAATGGACGACGGACCCAGTAGTCAGCACCTGCACCGCGTCGGCCTCCGCCGCCTGACCGCCTGAAGCGGTCGCGCGTCGAGCCGGCGTCGCTCCACCAAGGCCGGCTCATGTACGCGCTCGACAGGCTTGTTGCCCCGGAGATCGGGGAACTGCTGGAAGCCCGGCAGTTCGACCAGTTGCGCTCGGCGCTGCTGGAGTTCGAGCCGGCCGACATCGCCGAGCTGGTCGACACGCTGGAGCACGACCAGGCGGCGCTGGTCTTCCGCCTGCTGCCGCGCGACCTCGCCACCGAGGTGTTCAGCTACCTCGACTCCGAGCAGCAGCAGAACCTCATCGCCCACCTGGGGACGGAGCGGGTTGCGGCGCTGATCAACGAGCTCGATCCGGACGACCGCACCGCCCTGCTGGAGGAGATGCCGGCCGAGGTGGCGCAGCGGCTGATCGCGCTGCTCACCCCCGCCGAGCGCAGCGTCACGCAGGCGATCCTCGGCTACCCGGAGGAGAGCGTCGGCCGGCTGATGACGCCCGATTACGTGCGGGTGAAGGCGGAGTGGACCATCGCCCGCTCCATGGACCACATCCGCAAATACGGGCGCGACGCCGAGACGGTGAACGTCATCTACGTCGTCGACGACCAGGGCCGCCTGGTCGACGACCTGCGCATCCGCCAGTTCCTGCTCGCCGACCCACAGCAGACGGTCGAGTCGATCATGGACCGCAAGGTGCGCGCCCTTGCCGCCACCGACGACCGCGAGAAAGCGGTGCGGCAGATGCAGCACTACGACCGCGTCGCGCTGCCGGTAGTCGACTCGCGCGGCATGCTGGTCGGCATCGTCACCGCCGACGACGTCGCCGACGTCGCCGAGGAAGAGGCGACCGAGGACATCCAGAAGATGGGCGGCATGGAAGCCCTCGATGTGCCGTATCTGGAGACCGGCTTCGCGCCGCTGCTGCGCAAGCGCGGCGGCTGGTTGAGCGTGCTGTTCGTCGGCGAGATGCTCACCGCCACCGCGATGGCCTACTTCGAGCACGAGATCGCCAAGGCGGTGGTGCTGGCGCTGTTCATCCCACTGATCATCTCCAGCGGCGGCAACGCCGGCTCGCAGGCCTGCTCGCTGATCATCCGCGCCATGGCGCTGGACGAGATCAGTCTGCGCCAGTGGCTGCGCGTGCTGCTGCGCGAGCTGGTCACCGGCCTGGTGCTCGGCGCGCTGCTCGGCGGCATCGCGATGATGCGCGTCATCTTCTGGCCGGCGCGCGAATCGCTCTACGGCGAACACTACGTGCTGATCGGGCTGACCGTGGCGCTCAGCGTGGTCGGCGTCGTCACCTTCGGCACCATCGCCGGCTCGATGCTGCCGTTCGTCCTGCGCCGCCTCGGCTTCGATCCCGCCGCCGCCTCGGCGCCGCTGGTCGCGACCCTGGTCGACGTCACCGGCGTGGTGGTCTACTTCGTCGTCGCCGCGACGGTCCTGCGCGGCACGTTGCTCTAACTGCGGGTTGGTCGCGCGGTTGCGCGCCCACCCCAGCGATGAGCGATGAGCGATGAGCGATGTGGGGCGCCCTGACCCTCCATGGGTCCAATCTCCCGCCCCTCATCGCTCATCGCTCGTCGCTCATCGCTGTTGCCTACCCACTGACTGCTTTGCAGCCATGCAAAGATGCGTCTTGACCGCATCGATGCGGCCGCACTACAGCCGCAACAGTCTTGTTTCGCGGATAGTTCCAACGGGGGAAGGGATGTTCCGCTACTTGATCCTGGGGTTCCTACGGCATGGCCCGCCACGGCACGGCTATGCCCTGGTCAAGGCGTATCGCGATCGCTCCGGCGTCGAGGTACGCACCGGCAACTTCTATCGCGAGTTGCGGCGGCTGCTCGGCGAGGGGCTGATCCGCAGCGCGGAGAACCCGCGTGGCACGGACGAGCGCCGCACGCCCTACGCCATCACCGAGCTCGGCCGCGAGGTGTTCGACGAGTGGCTCACCTCGCCGCACGCCGGGCGCGGCGAGCCGTCCGACGACGACATCTCGGCGCGCGCGCTGTTTCTCGGCGAGAGCCAACCGGAGACGGTCGGCGAGACGCTCGAGCACCTGCGCGTCAACCTCTGGGTGTGGGGCAAGCGCCTGGAGCGCGAGCGCGCCGTCGCGGTGACGCAGGCGAGCAGCGCGCCGCCCGGGAGTGCGCTGTCGGTGCTGCCCCTGCTCCTGGCGCGGCGCCTCAAGCAGGCGGCGGCGGACCTCGAGCTGGTCGAGGGCCTGACTGAGCTGCACGGCCAGCGGCCGGGGCTGGCGCGACCGGCGCCCGCCCGCTCGCTGCCGCGCGCCGAGGTCGGCGCCGAGCGCATCGTACGGCGGCGCTGAGCCGATGCCGGGACTGCGCACTCCGCTGCGCTTCCTGCGCGGCAGCGTCGGGCGGCTGACGCTGACCGTGGTGGCGCTGGCCTGTGGAGTGGCGCTGATCTGCGCGCTCGACCTGGTCACCGGCGGCGTGCTGCGCGCCTTCGTCGAGATCGTCGACTCGATGGCGGGCCGGGCGACGTTGCAGGTGACGGTGGAGGGCAGCGGCACCTTCCCGGAGACGGTGGCGGCGCAGATCGGCGCCGTTCCCGGCGTGCGCCAGGCGATCCCGGTGGTGAGCGCGACGGCCTTCACCGTCGGCCAGCCACCCGAGTCGCTCACCGTGCAGGCGTTCGACGTGACCGACTCGGCGGCGGTCGGCGTCTACCAGTCGAGCGGCGAGCCGGCCGCGATCGTCGCCGATCCGCTCACCTTCCTGAACGCCGGCGATTCGGTCATCGTCACCCGGACGTTCGCGGCTCGGCATGGGCTCGGCGAGGGCGACGGGCTGGAGCTCGACACCGCCGCCGGGCGGCGGCGCTTCACCATTCGCGGCCTGGTGGATCCGCAGGGCATCGGGCGCGCCTTCGGCGGCAACCTGCTGCTGATGGACGTGCAGGCGGCGCAGCGCGTCTTCACCCGCGACGGCATGATCAACCGCGTCGACATCGTCACGGCACGCGACCGCGACGTCGCGGCGGTCGGGCAGGCCGTGCAGGCAGTGCTGCCCGGCGGGCTGACGGTCGAGCCGGTGGCGCAGCGCAAGGCCGACCTCTACGCGGTGATGCGCTCGATGCAGGTGCTGCTGCAGGCGGTCGGCCTGGTGGCGCTCGGCGCCGCGTTCATCATCGCCTTCAACCGCCTCTCGGCGGTGTTCGAGGAGCGCACCTGGCAGCTCGGAGTGCTGCGCGCGGTCGGCGTCTCGCGCCGCGCCGTATGGCTCGAGCTGCTGAAGGAGAGCCTGCTGCTCGGCGCCGCCAGCGTCGCGCTCGGCATCCCCGCCGGCGTGCTGCTCGGCCGTTCGCTGCTGCCGCTGGTCGCCGCCAGCGCGGCGCTCAACTTTCGCACCGTGGCGCCGAAGGGATCGCTGGCGCTGAGCGGCGGCGCGCTGGCGGTCGCGGCGGCGCTCGGCATCGGCGCGGCGCTGGCGGCGGCGCTGCTGCCGGCGTGGCGCGCGGCGAGCGTCAACGTCGCGCAGACGGTGCGCGGCCGCGGCGTCGACCTCACCGCCGACAGCAGCCCGGCGCGCTGGCTGGTCTGCGCGCTGCTGGCGCTGTCGGTGGTCGGCGCGATGGTGCTGCAGGGCCGCACCCGCGAGCCCGCCTTCGGCCTGCTGGCGACGGCCCTGCTGGTGGTGCTGATCGGTGCGCTGGCGCGGCCGCTGCTGGAGGTGCTGCGCGACTCCGTGGTCACCCCGCTGGTGCCGCTGATCGGCGCCACCGGCCGCTTCGCGGTGCGCGCCCTGACGCACAACATGCGCCGCACCTCGCTGGCGGTGGCGATGGTGGCGATCGGGCTCGGCACGGTGATCTGGCTCGCCTTGCTCGCCTTCTCGTTCGAGACCACCGCGGTGCGCGTCTTCGCGCAGGCGATGCGCGCCGACTTCGTCGTCAGCTCGGCGCACTTCGGCTCCGGCGCGCTGGAGATGCCGATCGACGACGGCTTTGCCAGCGGTCTGGCGTCGGTCGACGGGGTCGGCGGCGTGGTCGGCGTGCGGCTCGCCAACTGGCAGTACGAGGGGCAGTCGATCGTGCTCGACAGCTTCGACCCGGCCTACTTCCGCCAGCCCGCCTACGGCGAGTGGCCGCTGCACGGCGAGCACCTGACCGACGCCTGGGCGCTGGTCGCCGAGGGGCGCGGGGTGGTGGTGTCGAGCAACTTCATCCAGAACCTGCACGTCGCGGTCGGCGACACGATCACGCTGGCCAGCCCGAGCGGGCCGGTGCCGTTGGTCATCGCCGGCGTCACCACCGACTTCGCCTCGCCGAAGGGCACCATCGAGATGAGCCGCGCGCTCTACCGCGACCGCTGGAACGATCCGACGGTGACGCGGTTCTTCGTGCAGGCGGCTGCCGGCGCCAGTCGCGATGCGGTGCGCGCCGCGCTGGAAGCGCACCTGGCGGCGCAGGGCGGCGCCTGGCGGGTGATCTCCGCCGGTGAGCTGGTCGCCTACTGGGGCAACCAGATCCGCCGCGCCTTCGCCTCGCTGTACGCGCTCGGGGGGGTGATCCTGATCGTCATCCTGTTCGGCATCGCCGACAACATGAGCGCCAGCGTCGCCGAGCGCACCCGCGACCTCGGCACGCTGCGCGCCGTCGGCGTCGGCCAGGGCCGTCTGTGGCGGCTGGTGGTGGTCGAGGCGATGGCGATCGCGGCGCTCGGCCTCGGCCTGGCGCTCGGCGAGGGCTTCGCCATTGCCACCCTGTGGGTGCGCACGACGTTCCCGTACCTGCTCGGCTGGAGCGTCGATCTGTTCGTGCCGATCGAGTTGGTGCTGATGATCTGTCTGGCGACCGTGGCGAGCTGCTCGCTCGCCGCCTTGTTCCCCGGCCGGCGCGCCGCGCGGCTGCAGCCGGCGCTCGCGTTACGAGAGGAGTGACCTCCATGCTCACGCTGCGCGGTCTGGCGACCGATGCCCCATTTGCGAAAGTGTCCGCGGCCGATACCCACACCGCTCTGGCCGGCCTGGTGCCGCCCGGCGAGGGCGCGATGGTCGAGCGCCTGGTCGACGAGCTCGGCATCCGGCGCCGCAGCCTCAGCGCGCCCCTGCCGCGCCTGGCGCGCCTGACGACGGTGGACGAGCGCAACGCCCACTATGCCGCGCTGGCGGTGCCGCTTGCCGAGCGCGCGGCGCGCGCCGCGCTCGATGCGGCCGGCGTCGAGGCCGATGAGATCGGCACGCTGTTGGTGACCTCGTCCACCGGCCATCTGCTGCCGACGCTCGATGCGCACCTGGCGCCGCGCCTCGGCCTTTCGCCGGCGACCCGCCGCCTGGCGCTGAATGGGCTCGGCTGCGCCGGCGCGGTGCGCGCCATGGGCGTCGCGGCCGACCTCGGGGCCGCCGCCGGCACGGCGCTGGTGGTGGCAGTGGACCTCTGCTCGTTGTGGCTGCAGAGCGGCGAGATCAGCCGCGAGGATCTGCGCAGCAACGCGGTGTTCGGCGACGGCGCCGGCGCGGTGGTGCTCGGCGCGAGCGGCGGCGGACCGCAGCTGCTCGCCAGTCGCGCCGTGCAGTGGCCGGACAGCCTGACGGCGCGCGGCTCGACCCTGACCAGTACCGGTTTCCGCCACTTCACCTCGCCGCGCCTGGCGCGCGTCGTGGCGCGCCACCTGCGCCGCAGCGTCGACGACTTCCTCGCCGCGCACGGCGCGGCGCGGCCGCGGCTTGGCTTCTGCGCCGTCAACCCGAGCGAGCTGACGCTGGCGCGCGCCATCGTCGATCACCTCGAGCTGCCCGCCGCGGCGACGCAGGTGGCGACCGAGGTCTGGCAGGAGCACGGCAACACGCTCGCCGTCGGTCCGCTGCACGTGCTGCGCACGCTGCAGGAGCAGGTCGCGCCGGCCGCCGGCGCGCTCGGCCTCGTGATCGTGCTCGGCCCCGGCATCACCTGCGATCTGCTGCTGCTGCGCTGGGGGGACCGCCTGCCGGTGCGGCACCATGCGGAGGATGCGCCGGCGCTTGCCTGAGCGGCGGGCGCGTGGAATCGAGCCAGCCATGCCGGTGACGAGCGCCAACCGGGCGGCGGCCGCCGTCGTCCTCGACCGGGTCAGCAAGCGCTATGGCAGCGGACCGAGCGCGGTGGCGGCGCTCACCGACACCAGCCTGACGGTGCCGGTCGGCGAGTTCCTCTCCATCATGGGCCCGAGCGGCTGCGGCAAGAGCACGCTGCTCAACCTGATCGCCGGGCTCGACACGCCCGACAGCGGCAGCGTCGTGGTCGCCGGTAGCGACCTGGCGCAGCTCTCCGACAATGCCCGCAGCGCTCTGCGGCTCAACCAGGTCGGCTTCATCTTCCAGGCGTTCAACCTCTTCCCGACCTTCACCGTGCGCGAGAACGTCGCCTGGCCGCTGGAGTTCCTCGGCGTGCGCTGGCGCGAGGCGCGCGAGCGGGCGGAGACCTCGCTCACCCAGTTGAGCGTCGACCCCGCCAAGTTCGATCGCCGCCCCGGCGAGCTGTCGGGCGGCGAGCAGCAGCGCGTCGCCATCGCCCGCGCCCTGGTCACCAAGCCGACCCTGCTGCTCGCCGACGAGCCGACCGGCAACCTCGACTCGCGCACCGGCCAGACCATCCTCGACCTGCTGCGCACGCTCAACATCGAGCGCCACCTGACGGTGATCATGGTGACGCACAGCACGCTGGCCGCCACCTACGGCCACCGCACCGTCGAGCTGCAGGACGGTCACATCATCCGGGAAGTGAACGCCGGCGAGGAGTCGCGCGTCGTGCCGCTGCGCCCGTGAATTCGGGCGCCACGGATTACACGGATTTCACGGACGGAACTGCGTCCGTGAAATCCGTGTAATCCGTGGCTCCAGCCGCTTCAGAAGAAGATGCCCGCCCGTTCCTTCACGCCGCGGTCGAGCATCTCCTGGATGGTGTCGACGACGCGTTGCACCTTGCGGTTGATCACCGCGTCCTCGTCGTCGGCGTCGCCCTCGAAGCGCATCGGCTTGCCGAAGTGGATGCGGTACTTGGCCGGCAGCGGCAGCAGGCCGAGTGGACCGAGCCACGGGAAGGTCAGGGTGATGGGGAACGCCGGCATGCCGAGCAGGCGGCCGAGCTGG
>JANRJF010000028.1:0-35957 GCA_033764095.1 Deltaproteobacteria bacterium
GGTCGAGCACGTCGCGGATCGACTTGCCCTGGTACGCCACCTCCAGCACGTCGGCGCGGAAGCGCGCGCCGTTGCACACCTGGCAGGTGACGTAGACGTCGGAGAGGAACTGCATCTCGACCTTCTCGTAGCCCTCGCCGCCGCACGCCTCGCAGCGCCCGCCGGCGACGTTGAACGAGAAGGTCGCGGCGCTGAAGCCGCGCAGCTTGGCCAGCCCGGTGGCGGCGAACAACTCGCGGATCGGGTCGAAGGCCTTGAGATAGGTGACCGGATTGGCGCGCCGCGTCGTGCCGAGCGGCGACTGGTCGACCAGGATGACGTCGGCGACGCGATTCCAGCCCTCGATGTCCTCGTGCTCGCCGGGGACGCCGTCGAACTGGCCCATGCGCTTCTTCAGGCCGCGATAGAGGACCTCCTCCATCAGCGTCGACTTGCCGGAGCCGGAGACGCCGGTGACGCAGACGAAGCGCGACAGCGGAATGTGCACGTCGACGTCGCGCAGGTTGTGCGCCCGCGCGCCGCGCACGATCATCTCGAGATTGCGGATCGGGCGCCGGCGCCTGGCCGGCACCGGGATGCGCTCGCGACCGGTGAGATAGCGCGCCGTCGCCGAGCGCGTGTCGTGCAACAGGTCGCGGTACGGGCCGGCGAACAGCACCTCGCCGCCGCGCTCGCCGGCACCGGGACCGAGATCGATGATGTGGTCCGCCTCGCGGATGATCTCTTCCTCGTGCTCGACGACGACGACCGTGTTCTCCTTGGCGCGCAGCTCCTGCAGGATCTTCACCAGCCGCTGGCTGTCGCGCGGGTGCAGGCCGACCGACGGCTCGTCGAGGATGTAGAGCGTGTTGACCAGCGACGAGCCGACCGCGCGGGTGAGATCGACGCGCGCCAGCTCGCCACCCGACAGCGTGCGCGACTGGCGATCGAGGGTCAGGTAGTCGAGCCCGACGGCAAGCAGGTAGCGCAGGCGATGGCGGATCTCGCCGAGGATGAGCTGGGCGATCTCCGCCTGCGTCGGCGTCAACTGCAGGCCGGAGAAGAACGCGGCGGCGGTGGCGACGCTCATCTGGTTCACGTCGACGACCGTCCGGCCGTCGATGCGGAACAGCAGCGCCTCCGGCTTGAGGCGCCCACCCTGGCAATCGGGACAGAGCCGGTAGCTGCGGTAGCGCGCCAGGAAGACGCGCACGTGCATCTTGTAGGTGCGGCCCTCCAGCCATTTGAACCAGCCGCGCACGCCGAAGTACTTGCCCTCGCCGTCGATCACCAGGGCGCGCTGCGCGTCGCTCAGCTGCGCGAACGGCACGGTCATCGGGATGCCGGCGCGCTTGCAGAAGCGCGCCAGCTCGCCGCGCTCCCACTCGGTGGACGGCGTCGACCACGGCTTGATCGCGCCGGCGGCGAGCGTCTTGGTCGGGTCGGGGATGATCAGCTCGAGATCGACGTCGATGACGCGGCCGAAGCCGCGGCAGGCCTCGCAGGCGCCGAGCGGGCTGTTGAAGGAGAACAGGTTGGCGGTCGGCTCGCGGTAGGTGATGCGGCAGCGCGCGCACTCGAGCGCTTCGCTGTAGGACTCGCGGCCCCCACCCTGGCCCTCCCCCGAGGCGGCGGAGGGAATCGGGCCCGGAGCTACGGTGGCAGATGCCTCCGATTCCCTCCCCCGTCCCGGGGGAGGGTCAGGGTGGGGGATCACCACGCTCAGCCGCCCCTTGCCGAAGTGGAACGCCTGCTCCAGCGAATCGACCAGGCGGCGCTTGTGCTCGGCGCGCGCCACGACGCGGTCGGCGACCACCTCGAGCGCCGGCGGCGCGGCGGCGAGCGTCTCGACTTCGAGCACCTCGCCGTCGACCAGCAGGCGGCGGAAGCCGGCGGCAATCAGGCCGCCGCGCACGTCCTCCCACGGCAGGCGTTCGGGCAGCGGCGTGCTGAAGGTGATCAGCGCGCGCGTGCCCTCACCGCGTGCCAGCAGGTCGGCGGCCACCGTCTCCGGCGTGGCGCGCTGCACCAGCTGTCCGCACTGCCGGCAGTGCAGCACGCCGATCTTCGCCCACAGCAGCTTCAGGTGGTCGTGCAGCTCGGTCATCGTGCCGACCGTCGAGCGCGAGGTCTTCACCGAGTTGCCCTGGCCGATGGCGATCGCCGGCAGGATGCCGTCGATGCGCTCGACCTGCGGCTTGTCCATGCGGTCGAGGAACTGCCGCGTGTAGGCGGAGAAGCTCTCGACGTAGCGGCGCTGGCCTTCGGCGTAGAGGACGTCGAACGCCAGGCTCGACTTGCCCGAGCCGGAGACGCCGGTGATGACGGTCAGCGCATTGAGCGGAATCGCGACGTCGACCCGCTTGAGGTTGTTCTGCGCTGCTCCGACGATGTGGATGGACTGGTCCGCCACGCCCGACGACCTGCGAAGTCGCCGACTATACGCGTTGCCCGCGAGTGGAAACAGGGGGGGCAGAACCCGCGACGACCGCGAAAGTCGCATCCAGTGCCACCAAACTGTGCTGCGTCTCCCCCATGCGCGTGCCCGAAGGCGATCGGCAGATCATGCGACGCATTGGTGCCGCCAAGGCCGCTGCTCATGCACAGGCCGCCGAGGCGCACCGCGCATTGCCGCTCGGTGAGCGTCTGCGGCGCAGCCTGGCGCTCGCCGAACGCGGGCGCTCCGCCGCGAGCAAGACGGTACGGCCCGACGACCGGTCGCCGTTCTACGATCGCGCCAGAGCGCTCGGCCTGTATCGCCCGTGATCGACCGCTTCGTCGAGATCGCGCGGCACCTCACTGAAGCGCGGGTATCCTGCGCGGTGATCGGCGCGTACGCAGTCAGTCAACGCGTGGCTCGAACCGCGCGTCACGGCGGACCTCGAGCGTTGCGCGGCGGCGTGGGACATCGCGGATCGCCTGGCGCGCTTGCGCAGTAGCTGACCGTCCCGCAGGGAGGTCGGCCGCCGCCGGCGGAGGAGGGGGACCGGCGGCGACCGTGTGGCGTGGGAGGAGACGTATCAATCGACAGCGGAGTGCGGCGCTGTCGTGGCTGTGCGGGGGGAGGCGGCCGCCGCCGGCGGAGGAGGGGGGACCGGCGACGGCCGTGTTGCGCGGGAGGAGACGATCAATCGACAGCGGAGTGCGGCGCTGTCGTGGCTGTGTACGGGGGAGGCGGCCGCCGCCGGCGGAGGAGGGGGGACCGGCGACGGCCGTGTTGCGTGGGGGGAGGAGGTTCAGCCGACGGCGAGCTCGGCGTTGGCGGGACGACGCCCGCGCTTGCGACCGCGGCGCTCGACCATGAAGTGGATGGCGCGACGCGGGCGCTGACCGCCGTGACGCAGACCGCGCAGCCCGCGGCGCTCCGGCGCCGGCTTCTCCGACGATTCGACGATCGCGCCGCGACGCTCAGCCAGCGCCAGCAACTGCGCACGCGCGTAGCCCGGCTCGATGCCGAGCGCCTCGCACACGCTCTCGAAGGCGAAGATCCACTCGTGCGAACGCGACTCGATCCAGAAGCGCGCCTCGGCGGCGAGGCGCACGCGATCCTTGGCCGGCGCCGCCTCACCCAGGAGGCACAGCACCGCATCCTGCAGCATCGCGCGCATCAACGCGCGCTCCTGCGCGCCGGCGCCGTTGTCGCGGCGCCCGCCGACCAGCTCTTCGAGCTGCTCGCGCATCAAGGGCGCGACAAGCGGATCGTCCTCGCCGGCGTTCGGGTCGTGCAACAGCGTGGTCAGTGGCGATGAATGCATGATGTCAGGGCCTCCCGCGGTGCTCTCTGTTCGGCACCGCTCTGTGTGCCCTTTGCCGATTGCAGCGCCTGTGCCAGGGGCAGAAAAGGCCCGCCGCGCAAGGAATATCGGCCGTCGGAAAGGTGCCGCGGCTGTATTGGGCCAACCCACAAACCAGGCTGGTTCAATTCAACCGGGCGTCCGTCGTGGGCGTGGTTGGGCCGCGGATTACACGGACCGTCAGAACACGGATTTCACGGAGCAGAACTAAGCAGACCAAGAAGAGATGAAGGAGGAGGAGGCCCGGTGGCGAAGATCAGCGGGCTCTGGTCCGTCTCCGTGAAATCCGTGTTCTGAGTGTCCGTGTAATCCGTGGCTCAGCGCCCCGCCCGGAACACGTCTGCCCGCGAATCACGCCGGGCGCGCGCCCGCGTAGCGCGCACGCGGGCGGATCGTGCGGCCCTCCTGGTACTGCTCGAGGCCGTGGCCGATCCAACCGACGACGCGCGCGACGCCGAGCAGCAACAGCGGCGCGGCCGGCGGCAGCGCCAGCGTGCGGCACAGCGCGACGACCGCGAAGTCGATGGTCGGGTGTTCGCCGAGCGCCTCGCGCGCCGCCGCGACCACGGCGCGCGCGCGCGCCACCTCCGCCGACTTCGGCCGCTGCGCCGCGATCAGCTCCAGCAGGTAGGCGGCGCGCGGATCGCCCTCGCCGTACTGCGGATGGCCGAAGCCGGGGAGCGTCTCGCCGCGCCGCAGCCGCGCCCCGACCGCGTCGCGCGCGCTGCGCGCGTCGCGCGCCTCGTCGAGCAGGCCGGCGGCGCGCTCGCAGGCACCGCCGTGCTTGACGCCCTGCAGCGCCGCCAGCCCGGCGGCGACGACCGCGTACGGCGTCGAGCCCGCCGAGGCAACGCAGCGCGCGCTGAAGCTGGACGGGTTCAGCCCGTTGTCGGCGTACAGCACCATCGCCGCGTCGAGCAGCCGCGCCAGGCTCGCCTCGCGCGGCAGCCAGCGGCGCTGGAACACGCGCGCCACCGGCTCGGCCGACGGCAGGACGCCCACCGCCGCCGCCGCCAGCGCACGCAGGATGCGCGCCCCGACGCGCCGCACCGACTCCGGCCGCAGGTCGTAGGCGAGCGGGTCGTGCGCGGCGAGCACCGGCAGCCACAGCTGCAATCCCTCCAACGGCGGCAGCCGCTCGGCGAGCCGCGCCGCGGCGCGCCACTCCGCCGCGCCAATGCCGACCGGCTCCGCCGCCAACGGCCCCAGCTCGCCGCGCCAGAGCAGCGACGCCACCGCTTCGATCGGGTGTTTGCCGGCCAGCTCCACCGCGTCGTGGCCGGCGTAATAGAGCCGCCCGTCGTGGATCAGCGACAGGCGCGACTCCAGCACCGGCATGCCCCAGTGCAGGGCGTTGCGCGCCGCGTGCTGCGGATCGCGCCGGCCCTGCTTGCGCTCGTTCAGCAACCAGACGTCCTCCGCCAGGTAGCGCCGCTTGCGCGTCGCCGCGTCGCCCTCGGAGCGCACCAGGCCGCGGCTGACGTAGGCGTAGAGCGTCGGCAGGCTGATGCCCAGGCTCGCCGCGGCTTCTTCGGCGGACAGATAGGTCGGCATGGGCTGGCGATACTCTTGGCTTGATCAGTCAGTCAACCATTGATCTTCGCATCAAGATTGACGGCGCATGATCAACCTCCCAAGGTGCACGCACGGAGGCGGCCACGGAGGGCCGCGCCACTGAACGTTGCACGGAGGCGGCCACCGAGGGCCGCGCTACTGAACGCTGAACGCGGGAGGCGACATGGACAGGACGAACATCGCACACGGGCTGGAGGGCGTCGTCGTCGCGGCGACGCGGCTGAGCGAGGTGGACGGCGAGCGCGGCCGGCTGATCATCGGCGGCTATCCGGTCGAGGAGCTGGCGCCGCACGCCAGCTTCGAGGACGTCTGCTTCCTGCTCTGGCACGGGCGGCTGCCGAGCGACGACGAAGGGCGCGCCGTGCGCGCCGCGCTGGCGGCGGCGCGCGTCGTGCCCGACGCGACGCTGACGCTGGTGCGCGACGCCGCGGCGCGCGGCGCCGGGGCGATGGATGCGTTGCGCATGGGCGTCGCCAGCCTGCTGGTCGACGAGCCGAGCGCCGGGCGCGGCGCGCAGGAACGCGCCGCCATCGCGCTGGTCGGCGCCATGCCGACGTTGATCGCCGCCTACTGGCGCGCCCGGCAGGGCGTGGCGCTGCCCGAGGAGCGGCCGGAGCTCGGCCACGCCGCGGCGTTCCTCTGGCTGTTGGAGGGGCGCGAGCCGGCGACCGCCGCGGTGCGGGCGCTGGAGACGTACTGCAACACGGTGATCGACCACGGCATGAACGCCTCGACCTTCACCGCCCGCGTCATCACCAGCACCGGCTCCGACATGGCGTCGGCGGTGGTCGGCGCGATCGGCGCGCTGAAAGGGCCGCTGCATGGCGGCGCCCCCGGTCCGGCGCTCGACCTGGTGTTCGCGGTACGCGAGGCGGCGGCGGCGAGCGGCCGGCCGTTGGCCGACGAGGCGGAGGACGCGGTGCGCGCCGTGCTCGCGCGCGGCGAGCGCCTGATGGGTTTCGGCCACCGCGTCTACAAGGTGCGCGATCCGCGCGCCGACGTGCTCGGCGCCGCCGCGCCGACGCTGTTCGCGCGCGGCGGCGACGGACGGTTGTTCGACGACGCGCGGGTGGTCGAGGACGCGACGCTGCGCGTGCTGCGCGCGCACAAGCCCGGGCGCCGCATCGAGACCAACGTGGAGTTCTACACCGCGCTCATCCTGCACGGCGTCGGCCTGTCGAGCCCGTTGTTCACTCCCACCTTCGCCCTCGCCCGCGCCGGCGGCTGGACGGCGCACGTGCTGGAGCAGATGGGCGACAACCGCCTGATCCGCCCCAGCGCCGCCTACGTCGGCCCGCGCGACGGGCACTGGCCGCGCGCGGCCTGAGCCGGTTCTTGCCACAACGGCACGACGACACGGCGACACCACGCCGTGCCGTTGTGTCGTCGTGTCGTTGTGGTGAAAGTAGGCCTCGATGGAGCCGGTGTTCGTCGCGCGCGGGATCTCGAAGGTCTACCGCATGGGCGACGTCGACGTGTACGCGCTGCGCGACGTCGACCTCGACCTGTTCCGCGGCGAGTTCGTCATCCTTCTGGGGCCGAGCGGCAGCGGCAAGTCGACGCTGCTCAACATCCTCGGCGGGCTCGACGTGCCGAGCGCCGGCAGCGTGCGTTTCCTCGACCACGACCTGACGGTCGACGACGAGGAGCATCTCACCGCCTATCGCCGCCAGCACGTCGGCTTCGTCTTCCAATTCTACAATTTGATCCCCAGCCTGACGGCGCGCGAGAACGTCGCGCTGGTGACCGAGATCGCCCCCGATCCGATGTCGCCCGACGACGCCCTGGAGCTGGTCGGATTGGGCGCGCGGCTCGACCACTTCCCCGCCCAGCTCTCCGGCGGCGAGCAGCAGCGCGTCGCCATCGCGCGCGCCATCGCCAAGCGGCCGCAGGTGCTGCTGTGCGACGAGCCGACCGGCGCGCTCGACTACGAGACCGGCAAGCTGGTGCTGGAGGTGCTGGAGCGCATCAACCGCGAGGTCGGCACCACCACCGCGGTGATCACCCACAACGCCGCCATCGCCGCGATGGGCGACCGCGTCGTGCGGCTGCGCAGCGGCCGCATCACCGCCGACGAGCGCAACCCGACCCGCGCCAGCCCCGGCGAGCTGCAGTGGTGAGATGCGCGCGCTCGATCGCAAGCTCTGGCGCGACCTCTGGCACCTGCGCGGCCAGATGCTGGCCATCGCCGCGGTGGTCGCCTGCGGGGTCGGCATCTTCATCTGCAACCGCAGCGCCTACCGCTCGCTGCTGCTGACCCGCGAGGCGTACTACGCCGAGTACCGCTTCGCCGACGTCTTCGCGCAGCTGAAGCGCGCCCCCGATTCGCTCGCCGGCCATCTCGCCGCCATCCCCGGCGTGGTCGCGGTGCAGACGCGCATCGTCTTCGAGGTGACGCTCGACGTGCCCGGTCTCGCCGAGCCGGCGGCGGCGCGCATCCAGTCGATCCCCGAGCGGCGCACGCCGATGCTCAACGACCTCTACCTGCGCCGCGGCCGCTGGGTGGAGCCCGGCCGGCGCGACGAGGTGCTGGTCAGCGACGCCTTCGCCAAAGCCAACGCGCTCGACGTCGGCGACAGCATCGGCGCCATCCTCAACGGCCGCTGGGAGACGCTGCGCATCGTCGGCGTCGCGCTCTCGCCCGAGCACGTCTACGAGATCCGCGGCGCCGACATCTTCCCCGACAACAAGCGCTTCGGGCTGCTGTGGATGAGCCGCGATGCGATGGGGCCGGCGTTCGACATGGACGGCGCCTTCAACAACGTGACGCTGGCGCTCGCCCCCGGCGCCGACGAGCGCGAGGTGATCGCGCAGGTGGACCATCTGCTCGAGCGCTACGGCGGCCTCGGCGCGTACGGCCGCAAGGACCAGATCTCGCACCGCTTCCTGTCCGACGAGATCGAGCAGAACCGGGTCTTCGGCACGCTGCTGCCGACCGTGTTCCTCGGCGTCGCCGCCTTCCTGCTCAACATCGTGCTGTCGCGGCTGGTGGCGACGCAGCGCGACCAGATCGCCGTGCTCAAGGCGTTCGGCTATCCGCACCGCCAGATCGGCTGGCACTACGCGCAGTTCGCGCTGGTCGGCACCGCGCTCGGCGGGCTCGGCGGCGTCGGCCTCGGCCTGTGGATCGGCACCCAGGTCAACAAGATGTACGCCGACCTCTACAAGTTCCCGCTGCTGCGCTTCGAAGCCGGCGCCGACACCTTCGCCTACGCGCTGCTGATCGCCGCCGGCGCGGCGCTGCTCGGCGCCTGGAGCGCGGCGCGCCGTGCGCTGGCGCTGCCACCGGCCGAGGCGATGCGACCCGAGGCGCCGCCCAACTTCCACGCCGGCGTGCTGGAGCGCAGCGGCCTGCAGCGCCGGCTGCCGGCGGCGGCGCGCATGATCCTGCGCAACATCGTGCGCCGGCCCGGCCGCGCCGCGGCGGCGATCGCCGGCATGGCCTGCGCGGTCGCGCTGCTGCTGATGGCGCGCTTCTTCGTCGACGCCATCCAGATGCTGGCCGACGTGCAGTTCCGCCTCATCCAGCGCGACGACATCACGCTCTCCTTCCACGAGGTGATGCCCGGCGACACCCGCCACGCGCTCGCCCAGCTGCCCGGCGTGCTGCGCGTCGAGCCCTTCCGCGCCGTGCCGGCGCGGCTGCGCGCCGGCCATCGCGAGCGGCGCGTCGCGGTCAGCGGCTACGATCCCGGCACCGAGCTGCGCCGCCTGATCGACACCAGGCTGCGCCGCGTCGACATCCCGCCCGACGGCGTGCTGCTGACCGACACGCTCGCCGAGCTGCTCGACGTGCGGCCGGGCGATTGGGTGACGGTCGAGGTGCTGGAGGGCAGCCGGCCGCGGCGCGCCGTGCAGGTGGTCGGCACGGTCGACGAGCTGATCGGCCTCAACGCCTACATGAACCGCGGCGCGCTGCACGTCCTGATGCGCGAGGCCGGGGCGCTGTCCGGGGCGCTGCTGCAGGTCGACAGCGAGGCGCTGCCGCGCCTCTACCGCGAGCTCAAGCGCATGCCGGCGGTGAGCGGCGTCGCCCTGCGCGAGGTGGCGCTGCAGAGCTTCGAGAACACGGTGGCGAAGAACATGGGCATCTTCACCTGGATCATGGTCGGCTTCGCGTGCACGGTGGCCTTCGCCATCGTCTACAACGCGGCGCGCATCGCGCTCTCCGAGCGCGGCCGCGAGCTGGCCAGCCTGCGCGTGCTCGGCTTCACCCGCCGCGAGGTCGCGGTGCTGCTGCTCGGCGAGCAGGGGCTGCTGACGCTCGCCTCGGTACCGCTCGGCTTCTGGCTCGGCTATCAGTTGTGCCGCGCCCTGATCGCCCAGTTCCCGACCGAGATGTTCCGCATGCCGCTCGCCCTCACCCTCGCCAGCTATGGCTTTGCCCTGCTGGTCTTGCTGGTCGCCTCCAGCCTGTCGGCCCTGCTGGTGCGGCGCCGCCTCGACCGCCTCGATCTGGTCGAGGTGCTGAAGACGCGCGAGTGACGGCGCGCGGTCGTCTTCGCTGCGCGGGAAACCACCGATTGCACGGATGTCAGGGGATGGAATCCCACGGATACGGCAACGACACCCGCCTTTTGCATTCTAAATGACGAATCAAACGACTCTCGATTGCCGCATCCGTGTGATTCCATCCGCTGACATCCGTGGGATCCGTGGCCCGGTCGATGCGCGACGACACGTGAGGACGGCATGAGGCGACGCTTGCTGATGGGGGCGGCGGCGGTGGCGGTGCTGGCGCTGTTGGTGATCGTGTTCCGTCCGGCGCCGCTGCGCGTCGAGCTCGGCCGCGTCACGCGCGGCCAGCTGCTGGTGACGGTGGACGAGGAGGGCGAGACGCGCGTGCGCGACCGCTTCGTCGTCACCGCGCCGATCGCCGGGCGTGTCGCGCGCCTCACGCTGGAGGCCGGCGACGCCGTGCAGCGCGGCGCGGTGGTGGCGCGCATGCACCCGCTGCCACTCGATCCGCGCACCCGCGCCGAGGCGCAGGCGCGCCTGGAGGCCGCCGAGGCCGCGGTGCGCGAAGCCGATGCGCGCGTCGAGCAGGCGGTGGCGGCGCACGCGCAGGCGGAGCGCAGCGCGGCGCGGGCGCGGCAGCTCGGCAAGCTCGGCACCATCGGCGTCGAGGAGCGCGAGCTGGCCGAGCTCGCCGAGACGGCGCGCGGCAAGGAGCGCGAGGCGGCCGAGTTCGCGGCCCGCTCGGCGCGCTACAACCTGGAGGCAGCGCGCGCCGCGCTGATGGCGCCGGGCGCCGACGGCTCCCGCGGCCTGGTCTCCGCCTGCGCGTCGGGCGAGGCGGAGTGCCTGGAGCTGCGCGCGCCGGTCGACGGGCAGGTGCTGCGCGTGCCGGAGAAGAGCGAGCGTGTCGTCGCCGCCGGCGAGCCGCTGTTGGAGATCGGCGATCCGGCGGCCCTGGAGATCGTCGTCGACGTGCTGTCGACCGACGCGGTGAAGGTGCACGCCGGCGCGCCGATGCTGATCGAGGAATGGGGCGGTCCCAAGCCGCTCACGGCGCGCGTGCGCGTGGTCGAGCCGTCCGGCTTCACCAAGGTGTCGGCGCTCGGCGTCGAGGAACAGCGCGTCAACATCGTCGGCGACTTCGCCGGCGGCGCCGCAACGCTCGGCGACGGCTATCGCCTGGAAGCGCGCATCGTGGTGAGTGACAAACCCGACGTGCTGCGCGTCCCGACCAGCGCGCTGTTCCGCCGCCAGGGCGAATGGCACGTGTTCGCGGTGCGCGACGGCGTCGCCCACCGCGCGCCGGTGGACATCGGCGACCGCAACCAGACCGACGCCGAGCTGCTCGGCGGCCTGAGCGAGGGCGACGAGGTCATCCTGCACCCGAGCGACCAGGTCGACGACGGCGTGCGGGTCGAGCAGTTGCAGTAGCGCGGGCGTCCCTGCCCGCATCCGGGCGGCCACGGAGAGCCGCGCTACCGCCGTCAGGTCGGCGACGGCGTGCGCGTTGAGCCTCAAATAAGAGATGAGCGATGCGTCGCGGCCGACCACTCATCGCTCGCCACTCATCGCTCATCGCTCACACACAGCGTCGCCATGTGCCCCACCGCCGGATCGATCTCGCCGGCGACCATCTGCTGGTAGAGGCGTTCGACCGCTTGCGGGCCGCTGTGGTCGACGACCGTGAGCCAGGCGGTCGCCGAGGCGGCGAAGTCGGCCATGGCGCCGCCGACGCGGCGCTGGAACTCGGCCATGCCCCAGTCGGCGCGGCGCTTGTCGACACGGTCGGGGGCGAAGAAGAAGACCGGCGTCGGGCCCGGCAGATCCGCCGCCGGGCTGCGCTGCTCCCAGTGCGTCAGGCCGACCAGGTAGGTGTGCTGCAGGCGCTCGCCGAGCGCGCGGTGCACGGCGGCGAGCAGCGCGCCGTTGCCGGCGAAGTCGACGCAGGCGGCGCGGCCGCAGGTCTGCAGCGCGTCGAGCGCGTCGTAGGCGATGACGTCGTCGTAGTAGCCGGTGCGGCGCACGAAGGCGGCCTTGGCGGGCGAGGTGAGGCCGACGACGCGCCGGCCGCCGCGGCGGGCGCGCGCCAGCAGGAAGGCGAGGCAGAGCGCCGTCTTCGAGGACGCGCTGGTCAACACGATGTGGGTGGCGCCGAAGTCGTCGTGCTCGGCGAGCGCGTCCTCGAGCAGGAACGAGGTGGTGAACAGCGGCCGGAAGAGCGCCAGCGCCGCCTCGTGCTGGCGCGTGTCGGGCGCGACGCGCGTGTACTGGTTGTACACCTGCGGCAGCGCGGCGCGGTGCGGCGAGCCATCCACCAACCCCTCAGCGCTGACCCGCTCCGGCTGCATCACCAGGTGAGTGGACATCGGCAGGTAGCCGAACAGGCGCGCGCCGACCGGCAGCGCCGCGCAGCGCGACTCGACCACCTCGGCAAAGCCCCACACCGGAATGCGCCCCCAGCCCTCGCGCGCCGGGAAGAAGTTCCAGTAGCCTATGAGGTCGGCGACGGCGCCGTAGGTGACGTTGTTGGCGGTGAAGGCGAAGCGATCGACGCGCAGCCGCACCTGCCCGTCGGCGAGCGGCGGCAGCGGCGCCGTGATCAGCTCGCACTGGCGCAGGTCGGTGCGCTTGACGATGAAGTCGAGTCCGTCGGCCATGAGCCCTCCCGCGAAGAGTCCACAGATGAACACAGAATCCCACGGATGAACACGGAAGCTTCCGTCTTGTGAAGCGCCTCCGTGCCCTCTGTGGTCATCTGTGTTCATCTGTGGTGGGTAGTGACCCATGGCTGACGACGATCTTGCCGCGATCGCGACGCGCCTGGCCGAGCACCTGCTCGGCCCGCCGGCGTTCTCGCGGCGCGAGATCGCCACCGCGGCGGGGCTCAGCATCGAGCAGGCGCGGCGACTGTGGCAGGCGATCGGCTTCCCGCCGGTGGATGACGACGAGCGCGTCTTCACGCAGGCCGACGTCGACGTCCTGCGCGCCGTGCACAGCGTCATCGCCGAGCGTGGGGCCTCCGATCAACTGATCCTGCAGCAGACGCGGGTGGTCGGACAGGCGCTGGCGCGTGTCGCCGACGCACAGGTCAGCGCGACGGTGGAGAACGCCGCCATCCGGCACGCCAGTGAGGCAAGCGACGCGGTGACGGTCACCGCCGCCCTGCGCGCACTGGAGATGCAGCTGCCGCTCTTCGAGCACTTCGTGCGTCACGCCTGGCGCCGTCATCTGCTCGCCGCGGCACTGCGCCTGGCGGCGGCGCCGACCGATGGCGAGCACGCCATGGCCGTCGGCTTCGCCGATCTCGCCGGCTTCACCGCGCTCAGCGACTCACTCGATGCCGGCGAGCTGGCGGCGACCGTCGACCGCTTCGAGGCGCTCGCCTACGAGCACATCGTCAGCGGCGGCGGCCGGGTGGTGAAGACGATCGGCGACGAGGTCATGTTCGCGGTCAGCGAGCCGCGCGACGCGGCGGCGATCGCACTGGCGCTGGTCGACGCCTACGCGCGCGACTCCGACCTGCCCGATGCGCGCATCGGCATGGCCTTCGGCCCGGTGGTCGCCTGGGAGGGCGACCTCTACGGCCCGACCGTCAACCTCGCCAGCCGCCTCGCCAACTTCGCCCGCCCCGGCACCGTGCTGCTCGGCGACAGCCTCGGCGCGGCGCTGCAGGGCGACCACGCCTTCGCGCTGCGCCACCTGCGCGGCGTGAAGCTGAAGGGCCTCGGCGCGGTGCGCCCCTGGGTGCTGCGGCGTGGCGCCTCTTCCCCCCTTTGAAAGGCGTCGGTCCTCCCCCCTTTGAAAATGAAAAAGGGGGGTCAGGTCAAACCGCTGCGTCGCGCTCGAGGATCAGGTGCGCGTACTGTCCTCTCGCCCGACAGCGACCTTCTGAAAATCCCCCCTCACCCCCCTTTTTCAAAGGGGGGAATGAAGGAGGGGGAATTGACCCCCGCGGCGTAGCGCGTAAACGTCGCGCTCACACATCAGCCAGTAAGTGCGCCGGGCACGCACGAGGAGTGCGCAGTGACTCAGGAAAAGAAAGTCGCGATCCTGGTCGGTGGCGGCCCGGCCCCCGGCATCAACAGTGTCATCGGTGCGGCGACCATCCGCTGCGCGTTGGAGGGCTTCGACGTCCTCGGCGCGCAGGACGGCTTCACCTGGCTGATGCAGGGCGACACCCAGCACGTGCGGCCGCTCACCATCGAGTCGGTCAGCCGCGTCCATTTCCGCGGCGGCTCGATCATCGGCATCGCGCGCGCCAACCCGACCACCGATCCGAAGTACCTGGAGACCACGGTCGCGACGCTGGAGCGCCTCGGCGTCGGCTACCTGATCACCATCGGCGGCGACGACACCGCCTTCTCGGCGATGCGCCTGGAGCAGCACTCGGCCGGGCGCGTGCGCGTCGTGCACGTGCCGAAGACGATCGACAACGACCTGGCGCTGCCGGCCGAGATCGACACCTTTGGCTTCCAGACCGCACGCCACGTCGGCGCCGACATCGTCAAGAACCTGATGGTCGACGCGCACACCACCTCGCGCTGGTACATCGTCGTCGCCATGGGGCGGAAAGCCGGCCACCTGGCGCTCGGCATCGGCAAGGCCGCCGGCGCGACGCTGACGCTGATCCCCGAGGAGTTCGGCGCCAACGTCGCGTTGCGGACCATCGTCGACACGCTGGTCGGCGCGATCATCAAGCGCCAGAGCCTCGGCCAGAAGCACGGCGTCGCGGTGGTCGCCGAGGGCGTGGTGGAGAGCCTGCGGCCGGAGGACCTGGCGCAGCGCGCCGACGTCGAACGCGACGCGCACGGGCACATCCGCATCTCCGAGATCGACATCGCCGACATCCTCAAGCGCGCCACCACGCAGCGGCTGCGCGAGCTGCAGCTGAAGACCACGGTGTCGGCGACCGACGTCGGCTACGAGCTGCGCTGCGCCGACCCGATTCCCTTCGACATGGAGTACACGCGCGACCTCGGCTACTGCGCCGCCAAGTACCTGCTCTCCGGCGGCAGCGGCGCGATGGTCTCGATGCAGGGCGGCAACCTGGTGCCGATCCCGTTCAGCCAGCTGCTCGATCCCGACACCGGCCGTACGCGCGTGCGCCTGGTCGACATCCACTCGGCCCGCTACGCCATCGCGCGCCGCTACATGATCCGCCTGCGGCGCGACGACTTCGAGGATGCGGCCGAGCTGGCGCGCTTTGCCGGCGTCGCCGGCCTCTCGGTCGAGCAGTTCCGCGCCCAGTTCGAGTACCTGGTCGATCTCGAGCCCCCGCCCCTGCACATCGAGCCTTTGAAGCCCGCGAACTGACCGTTCGCGAGGCCGAACCTTCAACGCAGAGGCGCAGAGCCGCAGAGCGCGCGGAGCTTCTGTCGAATTTCTCGGCAAACTCTGCGTACTCTGCGGGCTCTGCGCCTCTGCGTTGAAGGAGGCGGTCATTTGGGAGGGGGCTTCATGTTGAACCGTCGGTTGGTCATCGCCGCGCTGCTGCTCGCCGGCTGCCGCGGCGAGCATCAGGGACCGGGACAGATCCAGGGCAAGGCCGTGCCGGAGCACGTCATCGAGAAGCGCGAGGTGACGGAAGTCATGGGCGCGCACGCCCTGGCGCCGACCCAGAAGATGGACAAGCAGATCCTGTTCGGCGACCTGCACGTGCACACCACCTTCTCGCCCGACGCGTTCATGCGCAGCCTGCCCTTCCTGCACGGCGAGGGCGCGCATCCGCCGGCGGACGCGTGCGACTACGCGCGCTACTGCTCCAACCTCGACTTCTGGAGCATCAACGACCACGCCGAGGGCGTGTCGCCGCTGCACTGGCAGGAGACCAAGGAGTCGATCCGGCAGTGCAACGCGATCTCCGGTAATCCCGCCAACCCCGACATGGTCGCGTTCCTCGGCTGGGAGTGGACGCAGGTCGGCCGCACGCCGTCCGACCACTACGGCCACAAGAACGTCATCTTCCGCGACCTGGAGGACGGCCAGGTGCCGGCGCGCCCGATCAGCGCGCTCAGCCCGCAGCTGGTCGGCGCGCTGCGCAACAACCCGCCGATGTGGCAGCGCATCCAGCTGCCGCTCTTCGACTTCGCCAACCGCCAGGCCTACTTCGACGTCGGCCGCTACCAGCAGGAGCTGCGCGCCACGCCGCTGTGCCCGGAGGGCGTCGACTCGCGCGAGCTGCCGGCCGACTGCCACGAGTCGGCGCAGACGCCGGCCGAGCTGTTCGAGAAGCTCTCGCAGTGGGGCTTCGACACCATCGTCATCCCGCACGGCACCACCTGGGGCCTCTACACGCCGCCGGGCAGCGCCTGGGACAAGCAGCTGGTCGGCGATCAGCACGATCCCACCAAGCAGACGCTGATCGAAGTCTACTCCGGCCACGGCAACTCGGAGGAGTACCGCTCGTGGCGCGACGTCATCTTCGCCGCCGACGGCACCCCCACCTGCCCCGAGCCGACCGCCAACTACCTGCCCTGCTGCTGGCAGGCGGGCGAGATCATCCGCCAGCGCTGCGGCGACACGCCGGCCGACGAATGCGAGCAGCGCGTGCAGGCGGCGCGCCGCAACTATCTCGACGCCGGTGTCGCCGGCCGCCTCACCGTGCCGGGCTCGACCATCGAGGACTGGAAGGACTGCGGCTACTGCCGCGACTGCTTCAACCCGGCGTTCAACTCGCGGCCGCTCAGCTCGGTGCAGTACATCTCCGCGATCGGCAACTTCGACGACCCCAACGACCCGCGCCGCTTCCGCTTCGGCTTCATCGGCTCGAGCGACAACCACACCGCGCGGCCCGGCACCGGCTACAAGGAGTATGGTCGCCGCATCAACACCGAGGCGGCCGGTCCGCGCGACGCCACCTGGGCGGCGCGCGTGTTCCCCGGTCCGGGCGACCCGGAACCGGAATCGAAGCCGTTCAACCCCGATGCCTCGGACATCAACGCCTTCCAGCAGGTGGATCTCGAACGCCAGGCGTCGTTCTTCATGACCGGCGGTCTGGTCGCCGCGCACAGCGCCGGCCGCAACCGCGAGGCGATCTGGGACGCGCTGAAGCGGCGCGAGGTCTACGGCACCAGCGGCGAGCGCATCCTGCTCTGGTTCGACCTGCTCAACGGCCCCGACGGCGAGGCGCCGATGGGCGCCGAGGTGGCACTGGCGCAGCCGCCGCGCTTCCGCGCCCGCGCCGTCGGCTCGTTCAAGCAGCTGCCCGGCTGCCCGGCGCACTCCACCGCCGCGCTGTCGCCGGAGCGGCTCGACCACCTCTGCCGCGGCGAGTGCTACAACCCGAGCGACGAGCGCCACGCCATCCGCCGCATCGAGGTGGTGCGCATCCGCCCCCAAAAGACCAAGGGCGAGGCGGTCGGCCCGTTGATCGAGGATCCGTGGCGGCGCTTCGACTGCCCGGCCAACCCGGCTGGTTGCGAGGTGCAGTTCGACGATCCCGACTTCACGGTCGCCGACCGCGACACGCTGTACTACGTGCGGGCGATTCAGGAGTCGATGCCGGCGGTCAACGCCGGCGCGCTGCGCTGTGAGTACGACGCCACCGGCAACTGCGTGAAGGTCAACCCGTGCTACGGCGACTACCGCACGCCGTACGAGGACGATTGCCTGAGCGAGAACGAGGAACGCGCCTGGTCCTCGCCGATCTACGTCAACCAGGTGCGCTGACCGGGACCGCCGTCGCCGCCGCGCTGGCGGCCGCGGCGGCACGCCAGGAGCCTCCATGACCAGAGACGTCATCTGCATCTCACGCACGCTCGCCGCCGGCGGCGAGGCGGTCGGGCGCGGCGTCGCCCAGCAGCTCGGCTACTCGTACGTCGACGAGGAGATCATCGCGATCGCCAGCCGCAAGGCCAAGCTCGATCCGGCCGAGGTGGAGAAGGTCGAGCATCGCGCGTCGATCCTCAAGCGCCTGCTCGACGCGCTCGGCACGCGGCCGCCGACCGACCTGCCGATCCCGGCCGGCGGCTACTACCTGCCCGACGCGCCGCTCGCCGCGCCGGTCGGCGACGACCTGCGCGGGCTGATCCGCGAGGCGATCGACGAGGTGGCGATGCGTGGCAAGGTGGTGCTCGTCGCGCACGCCGCGTCCTACGCGCTCGGCAAACGCGCCGACGTGCTGCGCGTGCTGATCAGCGCGTCGCTGGAGACGCGCAGCGAGCGCCTGCTGCTGCTCGGGCAGAAGGAAACGAAGAAGGTGCTGCGCGAGTCCGACAAGGAGCGCGAGTTCTACCTGCGCAGCTTCTACGACGTGCGCGAGGAATCGCCGCTCGACTACGACCTGGTGCTCAACACCGACGGGCTGACCGCCGACCAGGCGGTCGCCGCGATCGTCGCGCTGGCGCGATGAGGCGCGGGAGGCGGGCGCCGCGCCCGCCTCCACCGCGCCGTCAGTTCTTCAGCTGCTTCAGCGCCGCGTCCATGCCGGCGAGGATCGAGTCGGGGTTCTTCTCGTCGTAGAAGTATTTGAACTGGTCGCGCGGCGCGTGGATGTTCGGGTCGAGCGTACCGGCGGACGTGAGGAAGTAGGTGCGCGGGATGTAGCTGCCGTCCACCGCGAACTGCTTGCCGAGGTCCTTGTTCTTGTCGGCGTCGAGCCGGATCATGACGAAGTCCTTCGACTTCGCCACCACCTTGGGGTCGTGGAACACCTTGCTGTAGTTCGAGCAGTGCGGGCACCACTCGGTGTAGAAGATCAGCAGGATCGGCTTCTTGCTCTTCTTCGCCTCGGCCAGGCCGTCGTCGTAGGTGCGCCACTTCACCCCGTCGTCGTTCCAGTCGCCGCCGGCAAAGGCACGTGGCGCGGCAAGGGTGAGGGCAAACGCGGCCGCCAGCACGGCCAGCAGGTGGTGCAGTCGCATGGAGATCCTCCGTTGATGGATGCCTTCGCGTAGCTGCGGGCGGCGGCGCGTGCAAGCCGGAGCGCGGTTTACCACCACGGCACGACGACACCACGACACCACGTCGTTGTGCCGTGGTGTCGTGGTGGTGAAGTCACCCGATCAGAGCCCGAGCAGGCGCAGCACGTGCGCGGTCGCCGCCTGGGCACGCTGCGCGCTCGGGCCGCCGGCGTCGGCGGTGGCCTCGGCGGCGCTGTAGCGCTGCGCGCCGGGCAGGCTGTCGGCCAGCGCCGCCAGCATCGGGTCGTCGGCGCACAGCAGCACCGCCGCCTGGCGCGCCGCCGCGTCGCGGCAGAGCAGGGCGATCTCCTCGCGCAGCGTCTCGATCGCGTCGAGGTCGTCGCGGTAGCTCGCCGCCACCGGCGTCACCACCACCACGTCGGGCCGCACCAGCTCGAGGTGGGCGCGCATGTCGCCGGCGCGCCGCACGCCGAGCTCCAGCACCATCACGTCGAGCGGCTCGCGTTCGACCAGCGCCGACCAGGCGGCGCGCGCCAGCCCGGCGGCAATGCCGAGCGGGCGGCGGGTGTCGAGCTCGGTGCCGAGGATGGCGAGCGGCAGGCCGACGTCGGTGTTGTACGAGAGCGGGTTGGCGCGCACGCGGCAGTGCCCGGCCAGGCGCTCGCTGAGCGCGCGCTTGAGCGCCGTCTTGCCCTGCGTGCCGGTGATCGCCACCAGCCGCGGGCGCTGGCGGGCGAGGCGAATGCGCGCCAGTTGGCGCAGCAGGGCGACGCCGCGCGCGCGCAGCGGGTGCGGCCGGCGCGACGCCGGCGCCGCCACCGCTGGCGCGGCGGGCACCGCCACCAGGCTGCGGGTCGGGCGGCCGGCGAAGTAGTCGTCGAGCCGGTCGAAGGCGAGGTCGACGTCGGCCGCCGGGCGCGCGTAGCAGAGTCGCAGGTGCGACTCGCCGGTCGGACCGAAGGCGACGCCGGGGACCAGCGCGACGCGGGCGCGCTCGAGGATGTCGGCGGCCAGCCCGCGCGAGTCGCGCGCCAGGCGCACGGTGTCCTTCACGCGCGGGAAGACGAAGTACGACGCGTTCGGCCGCTGGTAGTCGAGCGCGTGCGAGAGCGCGTCGAGGCGCTCGACGACGTGATCGCGGCGGCGGCGGAACTCGGCCTTGAACTGCTCGATGAACGCGTCGCCTTCGCTGAGCGCGGCGAGCGCCGCGTACTGCGAGATCACCGGCGCGCAGGTGACCAGCGCGTCGTGCACGGTGAGCACGTCGGCGACGCGCTCGGCCGGTCCATGCAGGAAGCCGACCCGCCAGCCGGTCATGCCGTAGGCCTTGGAGAACGAGCAGACGCGCACCACGCGCTCGCGCGCCGACGGCTCCATTGCGGCGCTGAAGATCGGTTGGCTGCCGTAGACGAAGTCCTTGTAGACCTCGTCGGTGATCACCAGCAGATCGTTGGCGGCGGCGACGCGCAGCATGCGCTGCGTCTGCTCGCGCGAGAACACCGTGCCGGTCGGGTTGTTGGGGTTGCACAGCAGCAGCGCGCGGGTGCGGCGGCCGACCGCATCGGCGATGGCGTCGGGATCGAGGTCGAAGTTGGCGTCCTCGTTGAGCGGCACCCAGCGCGGCACGCCGCCGGCGATGCGGATCGCCGGCAGGTAGGAGGCGTAGGTAGGAGACACCACCAGCACCTCGTCGCCCTCGTCGATGCTCGCCAGCAGCGTCGCGGCGATCGCCTCGATCGAGCCGACCGTCACCAGGATCTCGCGCTCCGGGTCGTAGCGCATGCCCTCGCGCTCGAGCGTCTCGGCGATCGCTTCGCGCAGCTGCGGCAGACCGGGGCTGACCGAGTAGCGCGCCGTCGCCCCCTCGGCCATGCGCGCCGCGGCGAACTGCTTGATCGGCTCCGGCGTGTCGAAGCTCGGGATGCCCTGCGCCAGCGACACGACGCCGGGCAGGCGGCTGGCCTGCAGCTCGACGTCCTTGATCGGCGACAGCGTCAGCCCGCGCAGGCGCTCGGCTCCGCGCGCCGCGCGCCGCTCGCGCACGCGGCTCGCCGCCCCACCGAACAGGCGACTCATCCGATCCCTCCGCGCTCGCTCATGCCTGGTCCTCGCCCCATCCGCCCGCCGCGGGCGCCGCGATCCGACGCCATCCGTGCGCGTCGCGCGCCAGCATGTGGATCGAACCGAGGCCGATGTCGAGCGCGCGCCGTTGCGCGGGGTCGAGCCCGAGCAACTCGGCGAGCGCGACGGCGATGACGCCGCGGTGCACGACCAGCAATCGATGCGGGCCGACCGGCGCGGCCAGCAGCGCCGCCAGTCCGTCCGATACGCGGCGCTGGAAGGCGCGCCGACACTCGCCGTCGGGATAGGCAAAGCGCTCCGGATCGGCCTGCCAGCGGGCGAACAGCTGCGGATCGCGGGCCGCGATCTCGTCGCGCGTCAGCCCTTCCCAGCGCCCGAAGTGGACCTCGTCGAATGCCGCCACCGGCGTCGGCGCGCATTGCGCGACCAACTCGGCACCGCGCCGCGCGCGGCTGAGGCAACTGGAGTACACCGCGTCGAAGCGCTGCCCGGCGAGCGCCGCGCCGGCGCGCCGCATCTGCGCCTCGCCGACCGGGCTGAGCGGCACGTCGGTGGCGCCGTAGTAGCGAATGCTCGACTGCCCGGTGGTCTCACCGTGCCGCACCAGGGTGAGGCGTGTTGCCTCCCCGGGTGGAAGTGCCTCCCCCCTTCGAGTTCTCTCCCCGCTTCGAAGAAGGGGGGTCGGGGGGGATCTCTCCGGGGATTTTTCCACCCAGCTCAATTTGGAAATCCCCCCTCACCGCCCTTTTTCAAAGGGGGGAAGGCCAGTGCTGGAACGGCGGGCGCACGCTCCGACTCGCGTCCCATCGACACCAGCGAGGCGGCGGCGGCGATGACCAGCGTCACCACGCCGGCCAGGCAGAGCAGCGCGTAGGAGAGGCCGCCGATACCGTCCGCCCAGCGCACCAGGAAGACGGCCAGCGAGCCGACGCCGAAGGTGCAGGCGAACTTGACGCCGTAGAACAGCGCGCGCTGACGCGGCGGCGTCATCTGCGCGAACAGGCTGTTCTCGATCGGCTGCATGCCGAGGCTGAAGAAGATGAACAGCGCCGCGCTGCCGATCAGCGGCAGGCCGGCGAACAGCGTCATCGCCAGCAGCGCCGGCAGGCTGCAGGCGTGGAAGAGCAGGTACAGCCGGCGCAGCTCGAAGCGATCGGCGCAGCGGCCGCCGACGTACTGGCCGACGATGCCCAGCGCGTAGGCGATCGAGGTCGCGGCGCCGTAGCCGATCTCGCTGACGTGCTGGGAGAAGTAGGCGGGCTGCAGCAGGGTGTTGCCGCGATAGCTGATGCCGGCCAGCGCCGCGGCGAGGTAGAGCACCAGCAGCGGGCGCCAGGCGACGCGCGTCGCGTCGCGCGGTGCGGTCGGCAGGACGCGGCGCGGCTGCTCGTGCACCGGCAGGAAGGCGCACGCGACGGCGAGGATGAACATCGCATAGCCGACCAGGCGGAAGGTGTCCGGCCAGCCGAAGTGCGCGCAGAGATAGGCGGTGAGCACCGGCGTGATCGCGATGGCGGCATTGCCGAAGATGCCGTTGACGCCGAGCGCGCGGCCGCGTGCGTCGATGGTGCGCGAGATCAGGCTCATGCCGACCGGATGATAGATGCTGGCAAAGGCGCCCATCGCCGCCAGGCAGACGGTCAGCGCGCGCGGCGTGTGCGCCTCGCTGGCGGCGAGCGCCGTGACCCCGAGCCCGAACAGCGAGACCAACAGCAGCAGGCGGGCGTTGAGGCGGTCGGCGAGCAGGCCGACCGGCAGGGCCCCGAGGCCGAAGAAGAGATAGCCGAAGAAGCTCCAGCTCAGCACTTCCTCCAGCGGCGTCTCGGTCTGGCGGGCCAGGGCCACCGCCAGGGTGGGGAACATCAACTCGAAGTAGTGGGTGGCGAAGTGGCCGACGCCCGTCAACAGCAGGACGTTGCGCTCGTTGCGCGCCGGCGGCGGAGCCATTGCCGGCGCGAAGCTACCGGAGCGCTGGTGCCCCTACAAGCTGGGTTTGACGAGGATCAATCGAACGCAAGCAACCACGGGTGAACAGGGATAAACACAGATGGGAAGTGAAGATCAGCGCTTGGCCTGCCGCAGCGGGGTCGGCCGCGTCTGGGCATCGCCCTCGCCTGCATCGGATCTGTGTTCATCAGTGTTCATCTGTGGTTTCGGCTTGCGCGGCGGGGCGAGCGGATCGGCGGCGGTCTTGTTGACCCGCTCGCGCTCGTCGCGGTGCACGCCGATGGTGCTCATGACGCGCGCGCCGTGCAGCGAGGCGCCCTCCAGGTTGGCCTTGTAGAGATAGGCGCCGTCGAGCTGCGCGCCGCCCAGGTCGGCGCCCTGCAGCGAGGCGCCGCCGAGATAGGCGCCGGCGAGGTGCGCGCCGCCGAGGTCGGCGCCTTCGAGGTGCGCCTCGACCATGTAGGCGCTCTCCAGGTGCGCCTCGCGCAGATCGGCGCCCTTGAGGTCGGCCTCCACCAGATCGGCGCTGAACAGCGAGGCATTGCGCAGGTCGGCGCCGGCCAGCCGCGCCGCCTGCAGCGCGGCGTGGTCGAGGTGCGCCTCGAACAGGTTGGCGCGCTCCAGGTGGACGCCGTTCAGGTCGGCGCCGCGCAGGTCGGTGCGGCGCAGGTCGAGCCGCATCTCGGCGCTCTCGTGCGCCACGACGCGGCGGCCAAGGACGCTCAGCACCGCCTGCACGTCGGTCGGCAGGCGCGGCGCCTGCGGCCGCTCCGCGTCCCAGGCGGCGCGCTCGCGCAGGAACGCGCATAGGACTTCCATCGTCGGCCAGTGGTGGCGGGCCGACTCGGCCGCCAGCTGCTCGAGCCCGTAGATGGCGCCGAGGCGCACCTCCAGGCGCTCGTCGGCAAGTTGCCCGACGGCGCGCGTGAAGCGCTCCAGGCGCTGCGACTCCTCGCTCAACCGCACCGCGTCGAGCGCCGTGCGCTCGCTGGCGACGACGCGCCGCCACAGCAGCGCCAGGCCGATCAGGATCGCGCCGGCGGCGAGCAGCAGCACCACCGTCTGCCGCACCTGGTTCTGCAGCTCGAGCTGCTCGCGCGGCGACAGCAGCGACTGCCAGTCGGCGAGCTGCCACTGCGGGATCCACCACAGCAACAGCCCCGCCGCGACGATTCCCGCCACCGGCAGCGCGATCTGGAGAATGGATTTCATTGGATCAGAAGATCGAACGAAACCACAGATGAACACAGATAAACACAGATAAAACCGACCTCTGACAGAGCGCTGAAGTTGGCTGCACCCATCTGTGTTGATCCGTGTTCATCCGTGGTTTCGTTTTAGTGGTTTCGTCCTAACGGTCGGCGCTGCGCAGCTTGCGCGCGCGCGCTTCCCAGGCGGCGGCTTCGGCTTCGCCTTCGGTCTTGCGCAGGAAGGCGGCGTAGTTGCTGAAGCTGCCGGCGAGGGCGGGGTGGCGCGGGCCGAGCACGCGCTCCTTCAGCTCGACCGAGCGGCGGAAGAGCGGGCCGGCATCGCCGTAGCGCCCCTGCGCCAGGTAGACGGCGAGCAGGTTGCCGAGCGCCGCGGCGGTGCTCGGATGCTCGGCGCCGTGCACCGCCTCGAGAATGCTCAGCGCGCGCCGGCAGAGCGGCTCGGCGCGGTCGTACAGACCCTGGGCGCGGTAGACCAGCGCCAGGCTGTTGAGCGGCCGCGCCAGGCGCGCGCGCTGCGCCTCGCCGCCGCGCTCGAGCATGGTGATGGCGCGGGTGAAGAGTGGCTCGGCTTCCTCGTAGCGCGCCTGCGAACGGTAGAACTCGGCGAGATCGACCATCGCCGCGGCATGCGCCGGCTCCTCCGGATACTGGCGGGCGGCGCGCTGCAGCGCGGCGGCGAGCAGCTTCTCCGCATCGCCGGCGCGCCCCTCGAGCATCGCCTCCAGCCCGGCGGCGCTCGTGGTGGGCGGCGGCGCCTCGGGCGCCTTCACGAACCATCGCTGCCAGAGGCCTGAACGGGAATCGGATGAGCGAGTCATGACCGAGCGTCACCAATGGGGCGGCGTCACGCCCTCGCCCGGCGCGCGGCACCCGATGCCAGTATCTGTCAGTGAGTTGGGCTGAAATTGCTGTGCTAGATGTCGCGTAACGAGCCGTGCAGTTTGAAGTCAAGTTGAATGTTGCGTTCGCATGCGAGGTCGCAGGCGCCGCGCCGCGCAACCTTGTAGGGCGCGGCGTCGCTGCCTATGGTGCGCGCCGCTCGTAGGGGAGGAGACAACGCGATGCCGATGCCGCTGGAGGGGATCCGCGTGATCGACTGGACGATCTGGCAGCAGGGTCCGGTGTGCTCGACCATGCTCGGCGATCTCGGCGCCGACGTCATCAAGGTCGAGGAGCGGCTCGGCGGCGATCCCGGCCGCGGCATGACCAAGCTGAGCGGCGTCGATCTCGCCGATCGGCCGAATTTCTATTTCGAGGCGAACAACCGCAACAAGCGCGGCATCACCGTCGACCTGAAGAAGCCGGAAGGACGCGCCATCGTCCACGAGCTGGTCGCCCGGTCCGACGTCTTCGTGCAGAACTTCCGCCAGGGCGTCGCGACCCGCCTCGGCCTCGACTACGCGACGCTCAAGCAGCACAACCCGAAGCTGATCTACGCCACCGCCAGCGGCTACGGGCCGGAAGGGCCGGAGAGTGGCGACCCGTCGTTCGACCAGCTCGGCCTGGCGCGCTCCGGCATCATGCTCGCCGCCGGCGAGCCGGACATGCCACCGCTCGCCATCGCCGGCGGCATCGCCGACCAGATGGGCGCGATCATGCTCGCCTACGGCGTCATGACCGCGCTGCTGGCGCGCGAGCGCTACGGCATCGGCCAGGAGGTCGACGGCTCGCACCTCGGCAGCATGATGGCGCTGCAGGGCCTCAGCGTCGCGGCGCGCCTGATGTGGGGCTTCGCCATCCCGCGCATGCCGCGCAAGTACCAGGCGAACCCGCTGTGGAACCACTACCAGTGCGGCGACGGGCGCTGGATCTGCCTCGGCATGCTGCAGCCGGACCGCTACTGGGCCGACTTCTGCCGCGCCATCGAGCGCCCCGAGCTGGCCACCGACGAGCGCTTCAGCGAGCTGCGCGCGCGCGCCGCCAACGCCCCGGCGGCGATCGAGATCCTCGACGCGGTGTTCGCCAGCAAGCCGCTGGCGGATTGGATGCGCATCCTGCGCGCCGGCGGCGACTTCATCTTCTGCCAGGTGAACGCGGTGGACGACCTGCCCAACGACCCGCAGGTGCGGGCGAACGACTACGTCGTCGACTACGACCATCCGCGCTTCGGTCCGACCCAGGTGATCGGCCTGCCGCTTCGCCTCAGCGCCACGCCGGGCGGCATTCGCCTGCCGGCGCCGGAGTTCGGCGAGCACACCGAGCAGATCCTCACCGAGATCCTCGGCTATTCGTGGGAGCGCGTCGCCGAGCTCAAGGACCGCGAAGTCATCTGACACGCGCGCCGCCGATGCGGCGCGACAAGGGGAGGCGATGCCGACCGACGAATCGCTGAGTGAGCGCGTCATCCGCCTGGAGCGCGCGCAGCGCCGCCTCCACCTGCTGGTCACGACGCTCGGCCTGCTGCTCCTCGCGACCGTCGTGCTCGGCGCCACCGGCGCCGGCGACGGCGTGCTGCGCGGCCGCAGCCTGCAGTTGACCGACGATCAGGAGCGCGTGCGCGTGCTGCTCTCCGCCACCGCCGGCGTCAGCCTGCTCGGCCCGGACGGCGCGCCGCGCGCCGTGCTGAGCCTCGACGGCAGCGGCCCCGGCCTGGTGCTCTACGGCAGCGACAGCCGCGCCATCCTCAACATCAACCCGGACGGGCCGGCGCTCGCCTTCACCGCCGCGCGCGGCGGCCTGCGCGCCATCCTCGCCTCGGTGCGCGGCGCACCCGGCCTGGTGTTCTTCGACGCCGAGGAGCGCGAGCGGCTGCACCTCGCGGTCGGCGCCGACGGCGCCCGTGCCGCCCTGCGCGGTGCCGACGGCGCGGTGCTGTGGCAGCAGCCGCCGCAGTGAGGCGGGCGCGGCGGCGACCATGCGCGAGCGCGCCTTCACCGTCAGCGGCCGCGTGCGCTCCTTCGGCTACGCCCTGGCCGGGGTGTGGACGATGCTGCGCTCGCAGCAGAACGCCTGGATCCACGCCGCCGCCACCGCGCTGGTCTGCGGCCTCGGCTTCTGGCTCGGCCTCGACCGCGGCGCATGGTGCTGGATCGTGCTGGCGATCATGGCGGTGTGGTCGGCGGAAGCGCTCAACACCGCCTTCGAGTTCCTCGCCGACGTCGCCTCGCCGGAATTCCACCCGCTGGTGCAGCACGCCAAGGACGTCGCCGCCGGCGCCGTGCTCATCGCCGCCGTCGGCGCCGCCGTCATCGGCCTGCTGGTGCTCGGCCCCGGCGTGCTGGCGCGCCTCGGGTGGTAGCGGGTCGCGGAGATTCACCACAGATGAACACAGAGACTGAGTCGAGGGCGTCTCACTCAAGTCAAAACCGCGCTGGCCACGGATGACACGGATGCGGCCACACGGATTTCACGGATACGGCCCCGGAGCTCGTCTGATCTTCTATCAAGGAAAAGTTGAAATGAACTCGATCGCACTATCCGTCAAATCCGTGTGGCCGCATCCGTGTAATCCGTGGCCCAGCGCGCTTGCGGTCTGCCGCGCTCAGCGATGCTCGCTCGGGTACCCGAACAGCTCGGCGGCGGCGGCGGCAGCGCGCTCGACGGCGGCTGGCGGCACGAAGACGTAGAGGCGCCAGAGCTGCGCGTAGCGCTCCTCGATGGCGCGGATCTCGGCGCCGGCGGGATCGGCGGGATCGTTCAGCGCGCCGAGCCCGCGGCTGGTGACGACGCGCGCGGCGGCCTCCTTCATCACCGTCAGCGCCGGACAGTAGACGATCACCTCTCCCGCCGCGCAGCCGAGCGCGCTGCCGAGCGCCGCCTCGGCGGCGCGGCGCGCGTCGGGCACCTCGTGGTAGCGCGCCACCAGCGCCGCCCGGCCGGCGCCGTCGACGCTGCGCGCCGAGGCGACGTAGCCGCGTTTGAGCAGCGCGCGGCGCTGCAGGCGCTCGACCAGCATGACGATCGGGGCGACGCCGCTGCGCGCCAGGCGGTCGAGCAGCGTCCAATCGTTCAGCCCGAGCAGATCCGGCTCGCCCAGCACGCCGGCGGCGAGCGCCAGCTCGACGGCCTTCGAGATCATCGCGCCGGCGGCGACCTTGGTGTGGTGGTAGTAGACGCGCTCGGTGAGGAAGTAGCGCATGCGCAGCAGCTGGATCACCTCGGAACGCGCATCCGGGCGGTCCATGCCGTGCCGCGCCATCGACAGCCCCAGACGGTCGTCCGCCACCGTGAAGTAGTGGAAGACGCGGTCGTCGTAGTCGTGCGCCAGGCCGGTGAAGTACGAATCGCGCCGCAGGTAGTCGAGCAGGTCGGCGTCCACCGTGCTGGAGACGATCTCGCTCGCCCATGCCGGCAGCGAGGCGCCGGAGGGCGCGCCGAGCAGCGCGGCGATCTCGTCGCGAATCCCGAGGCGTGCCAGGCCGGCGCCGAGCTCGCCGTCGAGCAGGCGCGCCAGGCGCGTGCCCTTGTCGTGGCGCGGGAAGAGGCGGCGCTCGTCCTCCAGCGTATGGCCGAAGGGCACGTGGGTGACGTCGTGCAGCAGCGTCGCGATGGCGATCAGGTCGTCGAGCTCGGCGGGGACGGCGAGCCCCTCGCGACGCAGGCCGGCGACGATGCGATGCGCGACCGCGCTGGCGCCGAGCGAATGGTCGAAGCGCGTGTGCAGCGCGCCGGGATAGACCAGCGAGGCGGTGCCGAGCTGCTTGATGCCGCGCAGCCGCTGCACGTCGGGCAGGTCGAGCACCGCCGCCTCGAGCGCGCCGAGCGCGATGTCGCCGTGCACCGGGTCGCGGATCAGCATGCGGCGTCCTTGTAGGTGCGACGGGCGTGCTCTCGCAACCGCGCTGGGCCACGGATTACACGGATGCGGCCACACGGATTTCACGGAGACGGCGAGCGAATTCATTTCATTTTCTTTGGGAGAAGATCAGACGAGTTCCAGGGCAGTATCCGTGGAATCTTAAAATGTGATCCGTCAGATCCGTGGCCCAGCGCGCTTGCGACCACACGCCAGTCGCTCTCACCCGCGACAAGGTCGGCGCTCGCATGGTACGGTCGCGCCCATGCGCTACCTCCACACCATGGTGCGGGTGACCGATCTCGACGCGTCGCTCGACTTCTACTGCAACAAGCTCGGCCTGCGGGAGCTGCGCCGGCAGGAGAACCAGGCGGGGCGGTTCACCCTGGTCTTCCTCGGCGCCGACGAGAACCCCGACGCGCAGGTCGAGCTGACCTACAACTGGGATCCGCAGGAGTACGGCGGCGGCCGCAACTTCGGCCACCTCGCCTACCTGGTCGAGGACATCTACGCCCACTGCCAGCGGCTGCTCGACGCCGGGGTGACCATCAACCGGCCGCCGCGCGACGGCTACATGGCGTTCATCCGCTCGCCCGACGGCATCTCGATCGAGCTGCTGCAGCGCGGCGCGCCGCTGCCGCCGCGCGAGCCGTGGGCCTCGATGCCGAACAGCGGGACGTGGTGAGCCGATGAGCGAGCCGCAGAGCGACTTCGAGGTCGAGCTCACCCAGTTCGTCAAGCGCGTCTTCGACAACCTGAGCGGCTTCGTGGTCTCGGGGATGATCGCGCTCGGCCATCAGCTCGGCCTCTATCGCGCGCTCGACGGCGCCGGGCGGCTGAGCAGCGAGGCGCTGGCCGCCAAGACCGGCCTGCACGAGCGCTGGGTGCGCGAATGGCTGCGCGGTCAGGCGGCGGCGGGGCTGCTGGAGTACGACGGCGCCGGCGGCTTCGGCCTGTCGACGGTCGGCGGCCTGGTGCTGGCCAACGAGCAGAGCCCGGCCTTCTCCGCCGGCGGCTTCGTCGGCCTGCCGGCGCAGATCGCGGTGATCGACAAGCTGCGCGACGCCTTCCGCACCGGTATCGGCCTGCCCTACGACGCCTTCGGCTGCGACGGCGCGCGCGGCATCGACGGCAGCTTCGCGCCCTGGTTCCGCACCATGCTGGTGCCGATCGCGCTACCGCAGCTCGACGGGGTCGCCGCCAAGCTCGGCGCCGGCGCGCGCGCCGCCGACATCGGCTGCGGCGCCGGCACCGCCGTGATCGAGATGGCCAAGGCCTTCCCGCGCAGCGAGTTCCACGGCTACGACATCTCGCAGCACGCGCTCGCCCTGGCCGACGAGGCGCGCCGCGCCGCCGGCGTCGCCAACGCCCACTTCCACGACGCGCGCCGCGAGCCGCTGCCCGAGGACGGGGGCTTCGACTTCGTCACCGCCTTCGACTGCCTGCACGACATGACCCAACCGCAGGCGATGATGGGCGCCGTGCGCCGCGCATTGAAGGACGACGGCACCTGGCTGATCGGCGAGATCAACGCCAAGCCGAGCTTCGAGGAGAACCTGGCGCAGAACCCGATGGCGGCGATGATGTACGGCTTCTCGATCCTGAGCTGCATGTCGTCGAGCCTGTCCGAACCGGGCGGTGCCGGGCTCGGCACGCTCGGGCTGCCGGAGCCGCTGCTGCGCGAGATGACCGCGCGCGCCGGCTTCAGCCGCGTCACCAAGCACGACTTCGGCAACCCGGTGAACGCCTACTACGAGGTCCGCCCGTAGGATGGTGGTGGCGCGGGGCTGCAGCCCCGTGCTCCAGTTCGGCGCTCTGCGTCGTCGAACCGCGGCGGCGCACCTCGTTCGGCTCTCGTCGTACGCCTCCCGTTCATCCCCCCTGAACGCTGTTCATCGCGCTCGAACGCTTCCCGATCGGGCGCGTGGGGCGCCCGTTCATCTTTCGGGAGGTGTCATGAAGCGGATCCAGTGGGCGGCGGTGGCCGCGCTCTGTCTGATCGTCGCCGGCTGCGGCAGCGACGACGACAACAACTCGGGCGGCGGCACGCCGAAGCCGACAGCGACCAAGCGGCCGACCAACACGCCGCGCGCCGCGACGCCGACGCAGGTGGCCGGCGCGACGCGCACGCCGACCTTCACGCCGGTCAGCGGCCCGACCAACACCCCGGGCACCTCGGCCAACCGCGCGACGGTACAGAAGTTCGTCTCCGGCGTGCTGAGCAGCATCGCCGGCCTGTCGGATTTCGCCGGCGTCAGCACGAGCAGCCGCCTCGCGTCCGACCGGGCGGCGCTGCAGATCCCGCCGATCGCGATTCCGTGCACCGGCGGCGGCACCATCTCGACCGGCTGCGCCGCGAGCGGCAGCGGCAGCACCCTGACCTTCACCTTCGACGGCTGCCGCAACGGATCGGGCAACGCGCAGACCTTCATCGACGGCACCTTCGATATCGACTCGCCCAGCGGCTGCCCCGGCGTGCCGCTGCCGGTCGGCCAGCCGTTCAGCGTCGTGGTCGACGCGCACATTGAAGCCGGCGCCGGCCGCAACAAGGTGGCGGGCGACTTCGATGTCGCCGAGACGGTGACCCTCAACGCCGACGGCAGCTCGATCGTCGAGGCGTCCGGCACGGTCACCACCGACTGCGCCGGCACCGTGTCGTTCGAGACGGTCGAGCCGCTGCAGTTCCCGGCCAGCGGCGACTGCGGCACCGGCGGCCAGCTGCGCGTCACCGCCGGCGGCGAGACCGCGTTGGTCACCCTCACGTCAGGCGGCGGCGTCGCGCTCGACTACAACAACGACGGCACCGCCGACGACAGCTTCGCCAGCTGCACCGCGGCAGCTCTGGCGCGCTGCAACTGAGCGCCCGGCGCGGGCGGCGCGCAGTGACGGCCGAGGCGTCCCCCGCCTCGGCCGCCGCCACCCTGCGCGTCGCCCGCCATCCCAACGCGGCAGCGTCCGCGCGCCTCAGTCGGCGCGCAGGATGAGGCGGGAGGCGTCATTCCGCCGGGCGGCGTCGAAGACACTCTCCCAACACGCAGGCACATCGTCGCCGACCCATTGCAGCCGCAGCGGAAAGTCGGTGGGCGCCAGCGGCAGCGCCAGGTCCGGCAGCAGCGCGCCGCCACCCTTGATCGTGATCGAGGCCCGTCCGCTCGCCCCTCCGCGCAGCTTGATCTTCTGGATGCCCGCCGCCGCGCCGCCCGGATCCCGGTAGCGCCAGCCGCGCGCCCCGCTCGGCACCCACTTGCTGCTCGCCGGGGTCACGCCCTCCAGGCGCGCGCCGCCGCCGGTCGCGGCGTAGAGGCAGAGGCTGTAGTCGGTCGTCCGCGGCGGCTGGCCGAACTCGTCGCCGGCTGTCGCTGCGCCGCGCTGCCAGGTCCAGCGCAGCCCATCGCGCGCCGAGTCGGCCGCGTGTGAGAGCTGGAACAACGACCGCGCCGCGCCGCGGCAATCGGCGCGTGGTTCGACGGGACAGCCGGCGCGGCAGGCATCGCGCTCCTCGTCACAGGCCAGGGCGCATGGCGGCGGGCCCGCGACGCACGCGCCCGCCTGGCAGCGCTCGGCACCGTCGCAGAACAGATCGTCCGGGCAGGGCGTACCGTCGCCGAGCGCGGCATCGGCCGGACAGTCGACGCCCGCGCCGTCGCAGTCTTCCGCTGCGTCGCAGACACCCGCCGCGATGCGGCACACGCCGGTGCGCTTGCTGTCGGCAGGACAGCTGGGCGTCACGCCATCGCACGCTTCGGCGCTGTCGCAGACGCCCACCGCGCTGCGGCATGGAGTGTTCGCCGGCTGCAGCGCGTCGGGTGGACACTCGACCTGCACGCCGTCGCACGACTCACTCAGGTCACAACTGCCGAGTGCGGCGCGACAGAGCGTGCCGGCCGGCCGGCGCTGGTCGGCCGGACAGCCCACCGTCGCGCCGTCGCAGGCCTCGGGCGCGTCGCAGACGTCGAGCGCGGCGCGGCAGACCGTGGCGGCGGGCTGGACCGCGTCCGGCGGGCACACCGACGCGACACCATCGCAGCGCTCTGCGACGTCGCAGTCGCCGCTCGCGATACGGCACACGACATTCGCGTTGCCCGCCGCGTGCGTGCACATCCCGGCCGCATCGCAGACGTCCGGCGTGCAGGGCGACGCGTCCGCCGTGCATGGAGTCCCGCCAGCATCGAGCTGGCACTGCGGCGAGCAGCAATCGCCGTCGGCCAGGTTGCCGTCGTCGCACTGCTCCCCGGCTTCCATCACCGCGTTCCCGCAGGTGGCGTCGCCGCGGTAGCGGAGCACGACGAAGTCGTCGTTGCTGCCGTTGCTGGCGCGGCCGAAGACGACGAATTTGCCGTCCGGCTGCAGCGCCAGGTCGACGCCCAGATCGTGGGCGGCGCCGACTCTCGTCTTGACCACGCCGCTGCCCTGCAGGCTGGGGTCGAGGCTGCCGTCGGGCAGGAAACGCAGCAGCGCGACATTGTGCCAGCTGCCGACGTCGGCCCACCCCGCCACCACGATCCGCCCGTTCGGCTGCAGCGCGACGCCCAGGCCGTTGCTGGCGCCGAGCGCCGTCGTCACGCGCCCACCGGAACCGAAGCTCGCATCGAGACTGCCGTTCGGATGGTAGCGCGCGAGCGCCGCCTCGCGATTGGCGCCGACCTGCGCGCTGCCGACCGCGACGATCTTTCCGTCCGGCTGCACGACCAGCGAGGTCGCGACATCGAGGCCGGTTCCGAACGAGGTGATGACTTTGCCGTCGCCGTCGAAGGACGTGTCGAGGCTGCCGTCCGACAGGTAGCGCACGACGGCGAAGTCATAGTTGCTGCCGGTGACGGCCCACCCGGCGGCCACCAGCTTGCCGTCCGGCTGCAGCGCCAGGGCGAAGGCGTCGTCACTGCCGCTGGCGACATCGGTCATGACGATGCCGTCGCCGCCGCCGAAGCTGGGGTCGAGTGCACCATCGGCGCGCAAACGGATCAACGCGAACTGATCCTGGGCATACCCGGCGACGACGATGCGGCCGTCCGGCTGCACGACGAGGGCGGTCGCTTGGGCGCTGCGGCTGCCGACCGCCACGCTGGCTATGCCGTCGCCGTCGAAGCTGGGGTCGAGCGAGCCGTCGCTCAGGTAACGCACGACGATGATGGCGTCGAAGCTGCCGATCAGTGCGTTGCCTGCGGCGAGCAGCTTGCCGTCGGATTGCACCCCCACCGCCACGGCGCGCGAGACCCCGCTGCCGACCGCGGTGGCAACGATCCCACCACTGCCGAACCCGGAGTCGAGACTGCCGTCGCTGTTGTAGCGCACCAGCGTGACGTGCTCGGCGGGGAGGCCGGTGGCCGAGCCGGCAATGACGATGCGCCCGTCGGCTTGCAGCACGCCACTGTAGGCGACGTCCTCGCCGCCCGCCGGCGTCCGGACGATTCCGCTGCCGCCAAAGGTGGTATCCAACTCGCCTGGCGCCGCCCACGCCCGCGCCGCCAGCGCGATCACGCCGGCCGCTCTGCACAGTGCACCGATCCTCATCGACCCCTCCGCCGCCGCGGAGCTGGCGGCCGGCGGCACGGTAGCGGGAAGCGCGCACCGCTTGAAGCTCGATTTAGCGCGGCGGTGTGGGGTCCTGCGGCGGCTCGGTCAGCGTGCGCCAGCGCAGTGGCGCGAGCAGTTGCGCGGCCCAGGTCTGCGGGAAGCCGGGGCGGTCGGCGAGGCCGATGTCGATCGGCGGCTGCCGCGTCGCCGGCAGGAAGAAGCTGCCGAAGACGAGGTCCCAGACGATCAGGTTCGAGCCGTAGTTGGTGTTCGCCTCGACCAGCGTGCGCGAGTGGTGCCAGCGGTGCGGCTCGGCGGCGCTGAACACGTAGTTGAGCGGGCCGAGGCGCATGGCGAGGTTGACGTGCTGCAGCATGCCGAACACCGCGTCGAACAGCGTGAAGAGCATGATCACCACCGGCGGGGCGCCGAGCGCGATCAGCGGCAGATAGCCGAACAGGTAGAGCAGGCCGATGTCGACCGGATGGAAGCGCGCCGCGTTGAGCCAGTAGAGGCGCGGGGCGCTGTGGTGCACGGCGTGAAAGCGCCACAGCCAGTCGTGCTCATGCTGCCAGCGGTGCAGCCAGTATTGCGGCAGCTCGGCGACCACCAGCGCCAGCCCCAGTTGCAGGGCCAGCGGCCAAGCGGCCGGCCAGATCGTCGACCCGAGCGCGGTCGACAGCGCGGCGGCGATCGCGACGCCGGCCGCCTGCACGATGATGCGCATGACCTGGGTGACACCGATGCCGGAGAACAGCGCGTGTGCGACGTCGGTCGCCACGTCGCCGTGATCGCGCGACCACTCGCGCCGATACGGCCAGCGCCGCTCCGCCAGCGCCACCGAGATGGCACCGGCCGCTTCGCCGATCAGCAGCGCCGCGATGATGCCGACGTGCGGCGCGAGGAGGGCGGCAGCAGTCAGCGCGCCGCCGAGGATGAGCGCGAAGGGCAGGACGTGCATCGGCGTGCGTGCAGGACTACTCCGGCGCGCCGCGGTTGGCGAGAGCGAGTAGCGCGGGCGTCGCCGCCCGCCGGCGCCGGCGCGCCCGGTACGAGCGTCCTGCCTGGTCTGACACAGGCACCTCGGCTCGGCGCTGCGCGCCGCTGTGGGCAGGGACGCCCGCGCGACGACTCACCCGAGCGCGCCGGCGGCGCGCAGCGCGGCGATGCGCGCGGCGTCGTAGCCGAGCACCTCGCGCAGCACGGCGTCGGTGTCACGGCCGGCCTGCACGGCGGCCTTCTCGAGCTGCGGCAGGCGTTCGCCGAGCAGCTTGATCGGCGACGGCATGAGGTCGGTGCCGGTGTCCTTGTACGAGGTCATCGGCAGACGATCCTGGAACTGCGGGTCGTGCACGATCGACTTGGTGTCGTTGACCGGCGCGATCGGCGTGTTGGCCTCCTGGCCGAAGCGCACCCACTCGGCGGTGGTGCGGCTGGCGAAGATCTCGTCGAGGATCGTGCGCAGCGCCGTGTTGCCGCGCGCATGGTCGGCGTACTTGGCGCCGGGGTTCTGGTCGAACAGCTCGGGCCGGCCGACGCCGTAGGCGAAGTTCTTCCAGAACTCGCGCTCCGAGGCCATGAACAGCACGATGCCGTCCTTCGAGCGGTAGTACTGGTAGCGCACGCCCTCGGTCATGCTGTTGTCGCCGACCGGGCGGCGCGGGCCCTTGCCGTCGCCGTCGTTGCCGGTGACCTCGTCCTCCGGCCGCTCGTAGGCGCGGTTGCCCTCGATGCCGTTCCAGTTGAACGCCGCCGCCGCGTCACTCTGCGCGACCTCGAAGCGGCACGGCTGGCCGCTGGC
>JANRJF010000029.1:0-15499 GCA_033764095.1 Deltaproteobacteria bacterium
TCGCCAACCGCGGCGAGATCGCCTGCCGCATCATCCGCACGGTGCAGCGCCTCGGGGCGCAGGCGGTGGCGGTGTACTCGGAGGCGGACACGCACGCGCCGCACGTGGCGATGGCCGACGTCGCCGTGTGCGTCGGGCCGCCGCCGGTGAAGGAGAGCTATCTCGACGCCGAGCGGATCATCGCGGCGGGGCGCGTGCACGGCGCCGAGGCGGTGCACCCCGGCTACGGCCTGTTGAGCGAGAACGCCGCCTTCGCCGAAGCCTGCGAGGCGGCGGGAATGCGCTTCGTCGGGCCGACGCCGGAGCAGATCCGCCGCTTCGGCCTCAAGCACGAGGCGCGCGCCATCGCCGCGGCGAGCCAGGTGCCGCTGTTGCCGGGCAGCGGGCTGCTCACCGATCTCGCGCACGCGCTGCGCGAAGCAGAGCGGGTCGGCTACCCGGTGATGCTGAAGAGCACCGCCGGCGGCGGCGGGATCGGCATGCAGCGCTGCCGCGACGCCGAGGAGCTGGCGACGGGCTTTCCGGTCGTCGAGCGGCTGAGCCGCAGCAACTTCAAGGAGGCGGGGCTGTTCGTCGAGCGCTGGGTCGCCGCGGCGCGCCACGTCGAGGTGCAGATCTTCGGCGACGGCGCCGGCCGCGTCGTCGCGCTCGGCGAGCGCGACTGCGCGGTGCAGCGGCGCAACCCGAAGGTCATCGAGGAGACGCCGGCGCCGCAGCTGCCCGCCGCGGTGCGCGCCGCGCTGCTCGCCAGCGCCATCCGGCTCGGCGAGGCGGTGCGCTACCGTTCGGCGGGGACGGTCGAGTTCGTCTACGACGCGGTCGGCCACGAGGCGTTCTTCCTGGAGGTGAACACCCGCCTGCAGGTCGAGCACCCGGTCACCGAGCTGGTCACCGGCATCGACCTGGTCGAGTGGATGCTGCGGTTGGCTGCCGGAACCGTTCCCCCCCCTTTTCAAAGGGGGGGAGAACCTCAAAGGGGGGGAGAGTTCCAGGGCGGGGAACCGCGCGGCCACGCCATCGAGGTGCGCCTCTATGCCGAGGATCCGAACAAGGACTTCCGGCCCAGCGCGGGTACGCTGACCGAGGTGGTATTTCCGGACGGCGTACGCTGCGACGGCTGGATCGCGCGCGGCACCGAGGTCACGCCGTACTACGATCCGCTGCTCGCCAAGCTGATCGTGCACGGGGCGACGCGCGACGAGGCGGTCGAGCGGATGAGCGCGGCGCTGGCGGCGACGCGTGTCGCCGGCATCGAGACCAACCTCGCCTACCTGCGGCAGATCGTCGACGACGACGGCTTCCGCACCGGCGGCGTCACCACCGGCTACCTGGCGACCATCCACCACGCGCCGGCGACCATCGACGTGTTCGCGCCCGGTACGCACACCACGGTGCAGGACCATCCCGGCCGGCTCGGCTACTGGGCGGTCGGGGTGCCGCCGTCCGGCCCGATGGACGGGCTGGCGTTGCGTCTGGCCAATCGCGTCGTCGGCAACGCCGACGGCGCGGCGGGGTTGGAATGCACGCTCAACGGGCCGACGCTGCGCTTCAATCGCGATGCCGTCATCTGTCTGGCCGGGGCGGCGATGCGCGCCGCGCTCGACGGCCAGCCGGTCGAGTACTGGCGGCCGCTGTTCGTCGCTGCCGGCGCGACCCTGTCGCTCGGCGCGATCGAGGGCGCCGGGATGCGCACCTACCTGGCGATTCGCGGCGGTCTCGACGTGCCGGCGTACCTCGGTAGCAAAGCGACCTTCACGCTCGGCCGCTTCGGCGGCCATGCCGGGCGGGTACTGAAGCACGGCGACGTGCTGCACCTCGACCAGGGCGGCACCTCCATCGTCGACGCGCCGCGCGACCTGCCGGCGTCGCTGCGGCCGCAGTACCGTCGCCACTGGCGCATCGGCGTGCTCTACGGTCCGCACGGCGCGCCCGACTTTTTCACGCCGCGCGACATCGAGACTTTCTTCGCCACCGACTGGCAGGTGCACTTCAACAGCAGTCGCACCGGCGTGCGATTGGTCGGGCCGAAACCGGTATGGGCGCGGCCCGACGGCGGCGAGGCGGGTCTGCATCCCTCGAACATTCACGACAACCCGTACGCCATCGGTACCGTCGACTTCACCGGCGACATGCCGATCATCCTCGGACCCGATGGCCCCAGCCTGGGCGGCTTCGTCTGCCCGGCGACGGTGGTGCAGGCCGAGCTGTGGAAGATCGGCCAGCTGGCGCCGGACGACACCGTGCGCTTCGAGGTCTGGGGCGACGGCGCCGCCGCGGTCGCGCGGGCGGCGCAGGAGCGGAGTATCGCGACGCTGCGGCCGAGCAGCGGCGACGCCGGGCTCGCCGCCAGCGGGGCGAGCGCACCGGGCACCAGCGCCGTCATCCACGCGCTGGCGGCCACCGCGCAGCGGCCGATGGTCGTCTATCGCCCGCAGGGTGACGACAACCTGCTGATCGAGTACGGGCCGTTGGTGCTCGACCTGACGCTGCGCTTCCGCGTCCACGCCCTCATGGAGTGGCTGCAGGCGCGGCGGGTCGCCGGCATCATCGACCTGACGCCGGGCATCCGCTCGCTGCAGGTGCACTACGACGGCGCGCAACTGCCGCGCCGCCGGGTCCTCGACCTGCTCGAGCAGGCCGAAGCGGAGCTGCCCGCGGTCGACGACATGAGCGTACCGACGCGGGTCGTGCGCCTGCCGTTGTCGTGGGACGACCCGGCCACGCAGCTCGCCATTCGCAAGTACGTCCAGGGCGTGCGGCCGGACGCGCCCTGGTGCCCGAGCAACATCGAGTTCATCCGCCGCATCAACGGCCTCGACAGCCTCGAGGCGGTGCGCGAGATCGTCTTCGCCGCCCGCTACCTGGTGCTCGGGCTCGGCGACGTCTACCTCGGCGCCCCGGTGGCGACGCCGCTCGATCCGCGCCATCGCCTGGTGACGACAAAATACAACCCGGCGCGCACCTGGACGCCGGAGAACGCGGTCGGCATCGGCGGCGCCTACCTGTGCGTGTACGGCATGGAAGGGCCGGGCGGCTACCAGTTCGTCGGGCGCACCGTGCAGATGTGGAACCGTTTCCGCGAGACCGCCGAGTTCGTCGCCGGGGCGCCCTGGCTGCTGCGCTTCTTCGACCAGATCCAGTTCTATCCGGTCGAGGCGGAGGAACTGCTGGCGTTGCGCGAGGCGTTCGTCGAGGGGCGCGCGCCGCTCGACATTCGCGAGGAGACCTTCCGGCTGCGCGACTACCAGGCCTTCCTGCGCGACAATGCGGCGTCGATCGCCGCCTTTCGCGCCCGCCAGCAGGCGGCCTTCGCCGCCGAGCGCGAGCGCTGGGCGGCGCTGCCGCCGTTCGATGCCGCGGCCGCCGACGCGAAGCCAGACGGCGAGCTGGAGCTGCCGCCCGGCTGTGGGGTCGAGGCCGCGCCGGTGCCGGGCAGCGTGTGGAAGATCGTCGTCGAGGTCGGCGACCACGTCGCCGTCGGCGATCCGATCGTCGTGCTGGAGTCGATGAAGATGGAGATCCCGGTGCTCGCCTGCGCCGCGGGTACGGTGCACGAGATCGTCTGCGCCGAGGGCCGCGCCGTCGCCGCTGGCGATGCGCTGCTGGTGCTGCGCCTGGCGGGGTAGGGCGTGGAGCAGTCACTCGAGTTCGGCGCGCTGCGCGCCGCCTATGCGGCCGGACTGCGGCCAGCGGCGCTGGTCGACGAGGTGCTGGCGCGCATCGCGGCGCGCGGCGACGACGGCGTCTGGATCGAGCGCTTCGAGCGCGCCGCGATCGAGCCGTACCTGGCGGCGCTGGCATCGCGCGATCCGGCCGCGGCGCCGCTGTGGGGCGTGCCGTTCGCGATCAAGGACAACATCGACCTGGCGGGCGTGCCGACCACCGCCGCCTGTCCGCGTTTCGCCTATCGCCCGAGCGCCGACGCGCCGGCGGTGGCGCGCGCCATCGCCGCCGGCGCCATCCCGATCGGCAAGACCAACCTCGACCAGTTCGCCACCGGTCTGGTCGGCGTGCGCTCGCCGTACGGCGTGGCGCGCAACCCGTTCGACGCCACGATGATTCCGGGCGGCTCGAGCTCGGGGTCGGCGGTGGCGGTAGCCGCCGGCCTGGTCGGCTTCGCCTTCGGCACCGACACGGCGGGGTCGGGACGGGTGCCGGCGGCGTTCAACAACATCGTCGGTCTCAAGCCGAGCTGCGGCTTGATCAGCACCAGCGGCGTGGTGCCGGCGTGTCGCTCGCTCGACTGCGTGTCGGTGTTCGCGTTGACGGTCGCCGATGCCGCCGCGGTGCTGGCGGTGGTGGCGGGCTTCGACGCCGCGATCGCCGCCCTGCGGGCGGCGGGGCACGCGATCGTCGAGGTGGACATCGAGCCGTTCCTCGCCGCCGGGCGGCTGCTCTACGAGGGGCCTTGGGTGGCGGAGCGCTACGCGGCGATTCGCGCCTTCTTCGACGCGCACGCCGATGCGCTGCATCCGGTGACCCGCGGGGTCATCGGCGGCGGTGCCGCGCCGAGCGCGGCCGACGCCTTCGGCTCCATCTATCGCCTGCGCGAGCTGCGGCGCGCCACCGAGTCGACCTGGGCGCGCGTCGACGCGTTGTTGCTGCCGACCGCGGCGACCGCGTATCGGATCGACGCGGTCGCCGCCGAGCCGCTGCGCCTCAACGCGCAGCTCGGCGTCTACACGAACTTCGTCAACCTGCTCGACCTGTGCGGTGTCGCGGTACCCGCCGGCCTGCAACCGAACGGGTTTCCGTTCGGCGTCACGCTGCTCGCCCCCGCCTTCCACGAGTCGCTGCTGCTGCCGCTCGCCGCGGCGCTGCATGCGGCTGCCGGCGTGCCGTTGGGGGCGACCGGCCACCCGCTGCCGGCCGGCGCGCTACCGGAGGCGGAGGTCGCGGCCGAGGTCGAGCTGGCCGTCTGTGGCGCGCATCTGTCGGGGTTGCCGCTCAATCACCAGCTCACCGAGCGCGGCGCGCGGCTGCTGGTCGCGACGCGTACGGCGCCGGAGTACAGGCTGGTGGCGCTGCCTGATGGACGGCCGGGTCTGGACCGCGTCGGCGCCGGTGGCGCGGCGATCGAGGTCGAGGTGTGGTCGGTGCCGCTGGCGCAGTTCGGCAGCTTCGTCGCCGCCATCCCGCCGCCGCTCGGCATCGGCACGGTGCGCCTCGCCGACGGACGCGGCGTGAAAGGCTTCCTCTGCGAGGCGATCGCGGCGGCGGCGGCGCCCGACATCAGCGCGCACGGCGGCTGGCGCGCCTATCTGGCAACGAGACAGGGGAGCTGAATCGCTTCAGCTCCCCTGTCGGTGATGCGGCGCGGCGGCCGGGTGCGCCGCCGCCGCGCGGATGTGGCGTCGGACTAGAAGAGGTACTTGGCGCCGAAGACGAAGCGGTTGCCCGCGTCGTACAGATCCACGTCCGTGCCGACGTAACGGAAGTCCAACTTCATGTTGAACGGCATGGTCAGCACCAGGCCGGCGTTCCAGTCCCAGTAGTGCTGGTCGTCGAAGATGATGCGGTCCGCGTGCGTGTAACCGCCGTTCGCGTCGAAGGTCGGCTGGAAGCAGTTCTTGCCGTTGGGCAGGAACGGGCACGAGACGTCGGGCAGCGGGAAGGCGATGCCGAACGGCACGTAGAAGCCGGTGTCGAGCGTGCCGAAGTAGTCCGGCGAGCCGATGAAGCCGGTGCTGGCCGACATGAAGCCGAAGTCGTACGCGCCGAACGCGCCGAACTCCCAGTAATTGAACTGCTGATCCTTCGGATAGAAGAAGAACGTCCCCGACACCTTGTACGAGAAGTTGTCGATGGCGCCCTGGTAGCCGCCGTAGAAGTCGGATTCCAGGTAGGTGTTGCCGAAGTTGGTGTTCGACCCCCAGAGGCCGAGGAAGACGCCGGAGTCGTGATTCCAGTCGATGCCGCCCTGGTAGGCCATGTCGCGACCCGTCTGCGACACACCGCGGAAGGAGTAGTCGGTGTAGACCGCCACGTTGCCCGACAGGGCACCGGGCAACCAGTTCTCCTTTTCCTCCTCTGCCGCCGCGGACTCCTCCGCCTTCACTTCGGGTGCCGTTTCGACGCGCTCCGCCTCACCGCCCGGCTCCTCTTCCTGGTCCGCTGCCAGGACTGGCCAGGCCACGCTCAGCATTGCGATCGCCCCCAGCGTTGCGAGCTTCAAATTGGTTCGCACGTTCCTCCCTCCTTGGTTGACGTGCTGCGCACCCCCCACCGCCTCGGTGTGAGAATCGTCAACGCGCGCAGCATCTATCCGTGTGTTGGTCGGGCGGCTGCGTGAGCAACGTGCATACCAAGCTCTAATCGCCGCCATTGGGGACGCCGACGACGCACAGAACCCGCTTGGCCAGCCGCGCTGCCCCTTCCAGCAACAATCGGCTGCCCAAGAAACAAGCTTCGGCTCGGTTTCTGCCGTCATCGAAGGCAGGAATCCGGCCCGGATGCGCTTGGGGGTCATATGACCCATCACATTTTCTTCTGATTTTTCCTCCCGCGGCGCTCGCGCAGTGAGCGGTTGCGCGCGCCGTGGGCAGCCAAGGCATGGCCGCGAAGTGTCCCGGTGATCGGGGGCCGGTCGGGTATGGGCGAGCACGCGGTTTGCAACATCGAGGCGGCATGCTGCGGGGGATCGATCGGCGGGCGGCACCGGTGCCGGAGTGGTTGCGCGGGTTGTGGCGGCGCCGCTCGATCGCACGGCCCGGCGGCGCGCTCGACACCACCACCACCGTCTACTGGCTGCAGACCGAGTCATTCTTTGCCGACATCAGGGTACCGGCGGATCGGCCCGATGTGCGGGCGCGCGGCGACCTCCGTGGACTCGCACCCGACGAGCGTCGCGGGCTGGCGCGCCAGGCGGGATTTGCCGGCTGGACGGAGCTGCGCGGCGATCGCTGCCGGTGGCATCGCAGCATCGACTACCAGCCGCCGGGCGGAGTGCCCGACGAGGGGCGTCTGATCCGCGGCAACGGCGTGCTGGTCGAGGAGGGCATCCACGAGTCGTACATCGAGATCTGGGAACCGGTGCCGTGCGGGCCGGGTCCGATCGCGGTGTGGGACGATCCGCAGGCGCTTGGCGTCGATCTGGCGGTGGTGTGCGGCGATGCGTTCCTGGCGGTGCGCGATCGCAGGCTGGCACTGCCGCCGGCCGCTTCGTTGGAGGAGGTGGTGGCGGGCGCGGTCGATGCCGCGCGTGCCGCCGCCTGGCTCGATTGCGAGATCGCCTACGGCGTGCAGCGTGGCGGCCGGCAGCCGTGGGAGATCCGCCTGTGCACGGTGCCCTTCCGCGAGGGGGAATCGCTCGCCGCGGGCGTCCAGCGGCGCGGTCTGGCCGGGCTGGCGAGGCCCGCATGAAGCGCGCCGCGGTCTTCAAATATCCCGACGGAGCGTGGCGCAACGTCGCGGCGATCGGCTACGCCAGCCTCGGCCACGCGCTGGCCATTGCGTTGCTCGTCGGCGGCGGCTGGTTGGCGCGGCTGATCGGAGTCGGCCTGGCGGCGCACACGCTGCTCATCGCGGCGTACCTGGTGCACGAGTGCATCCATGAGACGATCTTCCGCGATCGGCGCTGGAACGCGCGCCTCGGCCTGCTGATGGCGTGGCTCGGCGACGGCGCGCTGGCGGGCTACGAGTGGTTGCGCAAGAAGCACCTGCACCATCATCTCGATCGCGTCGACCCGCTCGGCTTCGACTATCGGGTCTGGCTGGCGCAGCACCCGCGCGGACGCCGCCTGGTGTACGGGCTGGAGTGGGCGCACGTGCCGGCGATCGAGCTGCTCCTGCGCGTCGTGCCGGTCTGGCGGGTCATCGCGCGAGCGAGCGACCGGGGCGAGCGGGGGCGTGTCGCGTTGGTGGTCGGGTCGCGGGTGGTCGCGGCGCTGCTGCTGTGGACGTGGTCACCGCTCGGCGCTGTGCTGTACGGCGTCGCGTATCTCCTGTTCGTCGTGATGGCGCGCTTCGCCGACGCCTTCCATCACACCTTCGAGCTGATGGTGGTCGACGACTACGACCATCCCTACGGGCCGCCGGGGCCGAGCTTCGACCGCGCCTACGAGGACGCCAACACGTTCTCCAACGTGCTGTCGCGGCGTCGGCCGTGGCTCAATCTGCTGGTGCTGAATTTCAGCTACCACAACGCCCACCACGTGAAGCCCGGCATCCCGTGGCACCGACTCCCGGCGCTCGACGCGCAGCTGTTCGGTGGTGCGTCGCCGCAGTGCCTGCCGATGCCGCGGCTGCTGGCGGACTTCCACGCCTTCCGCCTGGCTCGCCTCACCGCCGACCAGACGATCGTCAGCGCGGCCGACGGATCACCCCGTTACGTCGGTGCCGTCGCGGTGTCGCTGCTCACGGTCTAAAGACATTACGAACTGGTTTCTGCCGGCGCCGCTCGCGCATGGTGCGTGCGACCGGCGGCGCTGCGGCGCCGTCGCACGCGGGGAGCGAGACGGTAGTCATGCCTGAGGTGGCAATGCAGCGCATGGTCGGGGCAGCGGCGTTGGCGGCGCGCACCGGCTGGCGCGCGCCGGAGCCGACATCGGCCGGCAGCGCGCGATTGTGCGCGCGCCACGCGGGCGCGTTCCGTCGGCCCGCGAACCGTCCACAGCTCGGAGCCGTCACCCCGATCCCAGGTGGCGGCGCCGTGGCCGCGAAGGGCACGTTGGATCTCTCCGGCGTGCTGCCGTAGCCGGCACGCGGCGGCGGTGCCTACCCCAGCACCGCCGCCGCGTGCAGTCCCCTCATGGGTGGTGGGTTGCTCGGCTCCGCCGCTTCAGCGGCGGCCGCCGCGCTGACCGCCGCCCGGCGAGTTGGCGCGGAAGAAGCCGCCGTCGACGACGGCGCCGCGCACCATCTTGGTGCTCGCGAACGGTATGGCCTTGAAGGTCATGCGGTCGATCGCCCCCTTCACCTTGGTGCGCAGTTGGGCGCGCAGGATCGCGTCCTCCATCGCGCCCTCGATGTCCGAGGCGGAGATGTTCACGGTCGTGCGGCACTTGCGCAGCTCGACGGCCAGCACCACTCCGGCCTGGGAATCGGGCTGGGCGGTGACGGTCAGGTCCGCTTTGCGGTCGATGCCCCGCACCAGGGTGCGGAGAAACTCAGTGGCAGCTTGCAATGATAGGGGCATCGGACCTCCCTGCGCGGTGTGCGCTTCAGTCGCCGCTGGAGCGCGGCGATGGCTTCAGCCGACCGACCCTATTCCGAATAGCACGCGAGTCAAGGGTACGGGCGCGGAACGCCGCGACGGCGTCCCGGTCGGACGGGCAGGGCGGGGGCGCGCCGGACAGCGCGCCCCCGCCGCCGTGATCAGTGCGCGCGGCCGCGGCGCAGCATGGCGATGGCGCCGACGGAGATCAGCAGGGCCAGGGCGATCACCAGGCCGGCGGGCGAGGCCGCCGGGGCCGGGGCCGCGGTCGAGGTGCAGATGCCCTCGCTCCCCGGCAGGTTGCACTGCTGCTCGGGGCCGTTGCAGGCGGTGTCGCAGCAGACGTCGTTGACGCAGTTGCCGGACACGCAATCAGCCGGGTCGAGGCACGAGCCACCGTCGGGGACCTTGCAGTCGGCGGCGCAGGTGCCGTTGGCGACGAAGACGCCGTCGACGCAGGCCGGCTGCGGCACCAGTTCCTCGCAGGCCGAGCTGTTGAGGTTCGAGCGGCAGCAACCGGTCATGACGCAGCTACAGGCCGTCGCGTTGCCGACCGGCTCGCCGTAGCAGGCGGTGGAATTCGTATAGTCGCAGAAGCCGTCACAGGTCGGAGCCGAGGCGTTGCACGGTGGACCGCTGCCGACGCTGGCCGGTGGGGTTGGCAGGGACAGCAACGCTCCAGCGACGAGCACGATCGTCAGGCCGGTCCAGATCCGCTTTGCCGCCATATTTGCCATCGCGCCAACCTCCCACTTGCAGGCCGGCGTGTAGCCTGTTTCGGGCCCCGTGGCAATGACAAAACCCTGGAAAATCCTGCGTCCGACCGAGGGCTTACCGGAGCCCTCGGTCGGCGTGCGGGTCAGGATTGGGCCGCGCGCAGGGGCTGGGCGGCGTCGGTCGGGGGTTCCAGAGCGGTTTCCAGCACCTGCTCGATCGTATCGGCGAAGACGAAGCGCAGTTGCTGGCGCACCGCGTCCGGGACGTCCTCCAGATCCTTCTCGTTGCGTTTCGGCAGGATGACCGTCTTGATGCCGGCGCGGTGCGCGCCGAGCACCTTCTCCTTGATGCCGCCGACCGGCAGCACCTTGCCGCGCAGGGTGATCTCGCCGGTCATGGCGACGTCATGGCGCACCGGGCGGCCGGTCAGCAGCGAGGTCAATGCGGTCGCCAGGGTCACGCCGGCGGAGGGGCCGTCCTTGGGCACCGCGCCGGCCGGCACGTGGATATGGAGGTCCATCGACTCGAAGAAGTCCTCCGGGATGCCGAGGCGCTTGGCGCGCGCGCGGATGTGGCTGAGTGCCGCCTGGGCCGATTCCTTCATCACGTCGCCGAGGTTGCCGGTGACGGTGATGCCCTTCTTGCCGGCCATCTTGGTCGCTTCGATGAAGATGATGTCGCCGCCCATCGGCGTCCACACCAGGCCGACCGCGACGCCCGGCTCATCGGTGCGCTCGGCGACCTCGGAGAAGAAGCGCTCCGGACCGAGCAGCTCGCGGATCCTCTCCGGCGTCGCGACCACCGGGTCGGTCTGCCCCTCGGTGACGCGGCGCGCTACCTTGCGGCAGATGCCGCCGATCTCGCGCTCGAGATTCCGCAGTCCGGCCTCGCGCGTGTAGCGGTGGATGAGGAACAGCAGGCCGTCGTCGGTGAACGACACGCGCTCCGCAGACAGGCCGTTCTCCGCCAGCTGCTTGGGAATCAGATGCCGGCGGGCGATCTCCAGCTTGTCGGTGTCGGTGTAGCCGGCCAGCTCGATCACCTCCATGCGGTCGCGCAGCGGCGCCGGGATGGGGTCGAGCTGGTTGGCGGTGGTGATGAACAGCACCTTGGAGAGGTCCACCGGCACGTCGAGGTAGTGGTCCTGGAAGGTGGCGTTCTGCTCTGGATCGAGCACCTCGAGCATCGCGGAGGCCGGATCGCCGCGGAAATCGGCGCCCAGCTTGTCGATCTCGTCGAAGATCATCACCGGGTTGTTCGACGCGGCGGTGCGCAGGCTCTGGATGATGCGGCCCGGCAGCGCGCCGATGTAGGTGCGGCGATGGCCGCGGATCTCGGCTTCGTCGCGCATGCCGCCGAGCGAGATGCGCACGTACTTGCGCCCCAGGGCGCGCGCGATCGAACGGCCGAGCGAGGTCTTGCCGGTGCCGGGAGGGCCGACGAAGCACAGGATCGGGCCCTTCGAATCGTTCTTCAGCTTGCGCACGGCGAGGAACTCGAGAATGCGATCCTTGATCTTCTCGAGATCGTAGTGGTCGTCGTCGAGCACCTGGCGGGCGTGCGGGATGTCGAGGTTGTCCTCGGTCGACACCGACCACGGGAGGTTGACGATCCACTCCAGGTAGGTGCGCACGACGGTGTGCTCGGCCGACTCGACCGGGATCATGCGCAGACGGTCGAGTTCGTTCTCGGCCGCCTTGCGCACCGCCTCGGGCGGATTGGCGGCATCGAGCTTCTTGCGCAACTCCTCGATCTCGTTGTCGCGCGGGTCGCCCTCACCGAGCTCCTTCTGGATCGCCCGCATCTGCTGGCGCAGGTAGAAGTCCTTCTGGTTCTTCGACAGTTCGTCCTGCACCTGGGTCTGGATCTTCTGGCCGAGCTCGAGCAGCTCGATCTCGCGCTTGAGCAGGGCGGTGAGCCGCTCGAGGCGGACGCGCACGTCGAGCTCCGCCAGCAGCTCCTGCTTCTCGTCCATCGCGACGTTGAGATTCGACGCGATCAGGTCGGTGACCTTGGCAGGGTCCTTGATGTTCATCGCCACCACCTGCAGCTCGTCCGGCAGGTAGGGGATCATCGAGACGAACTTGGCGAACTGGTTCACCATGTGCGCCTGCATCGCCTCGAGATCGGCGGCTTCGTTGCGCACGTCCTGCAGCTCGCGGATGTGGGCGCGGAAGAAGGGATCGGTCTGGGTGAACTCGCCGAGCTCGATGCGCCGCAGCCCCTGCACCAGGATGCGCACGCTCTGGTCGGGGTACTTGAGCATCTTCAGGATGCGCCCGGCGGTGCCACGCCGATAGAGGCCGTCGGGTCCCGGCGCCTCGTCCTCGGGAGTCTTCTGCGCGGCCAGCGCGACCATGCGGTCGCCGCTCAACGCCTGCTCGACCACCTTCAGCGACGGTCCGCGCGAGATGAGCAGCGGCACGATGGCCGACGGGAAGACGACGACGCCGCGCAGCGGCAGCACCGGGAGCTCGTCCGGCACCGCGATGCTGCTGAGGTCGTCCTCGAAGCCAAAGACGCGGTCCTTGGCGCTCAGTTCCTGTTCTTCTGGTTTGTCACTCATGAGGGGGGTCCGTCTCCGGCGTGGCGACGCGCACCCGCACCGGGGCGCTCGCCTCGCGCAGCGGCACATGTACGGTCAGCAGGCCCTGGCGGAAATGCGCGGTCACCCGGTCGCCGTCGCTGCCGGACGGCAGGGCGATGCAGCGCTCGAACGGGCCGCTGTCGATCTCCAGCTGCAGCGGCTCGGCCGCGGTGCCGAGGCGCGGTGGTTGGCGCACGCCGCGGATCAGCAGGCGGTCGTGGTCGACCGTCACCTGCAGGTTGGCCTCGTCGACGCCGGGAAGCTCGGCGATCACCGCGATGCCATCGGCGACGCGGTACATGTCGAGGCTCGGACGCCAGCTCGGTTGCAAGCCGTAACGCGGCGCGGCGGCCAGCCCGAGTACGCGATCGACGAAATCGTCGACCCGTTCGCCCAGGCGGTGGAAGTCCTCGTCCCAACCAAACCGGCGTTGAGGCATGGGGCGAACATAATCCCGATCGGTCGAGGGTCAACTCATGTTGCGGTGCGACGGCTGCATTGGCATGGTTGCCGCCCATGACGTCCACCCGCCGGGGCCGCGCGTGAGCGAACCGCAGCTGTTCACGCTCGAGGAGGCCAACGCGCTGATCCCGCGCCTCGAGCTGATCATGGAACGCATGCAGCGCCGCGGCATCGAGCTGCGCCAGGCGATCGAGACGATGGCGCGCGAGGGGCAGGAGGCGATCGCCAACATCGAGGTGAGCCAGTTGCTCGAGCGCCGGCCGGAGCTGCGCGTGCTGGTCGAGGAACTGGAGCGCTGCATCGGGGAGATCGAGGCCTGCGGCGGCCAGTTCAAGGGTCTGGAGCTCGGGCTGGTCGACTTCCCGAGCGAGATCGACGGGCAGGTCGGCCTGCTGTGCTGGCAGTACGGCGAGAAGGAGATCACCCACTGGCACTCCCTGGACGGCGGATTCTCCGGCCGTCAACCGTTGCCCACCGGCGGCGGCGGTTCGCTGTTGCAGTGAGGCGCCGGCGATGATCTGGCTCGTCCTCTGGCTGCACGTGCTGGCGCTCGCGGTGTGGCTGGGTACGGTCGCCGGCTTCTCTTTCGTCGTCGCCCCGGCGGTGTTCGGCGCCCTGCCGGTGCAACAGGCGGGCGAGCTGGTCGGGCACATCTTCCCCGCCTACTACGCGCTCGGCTACGGCGCCGGCGCGGTGCTGTTCGGCAGCGCGGCGCTGTTGCGCCGCTGGACGCGCCCCGCCGGGGGCGCCTGGCTCGCCTCGGCGTTGATCGCCGGCGCGGCGCTGGCGGTCTCGCTGTACGCTGGCCTGTTCGTGCAGCCGCGCGCCAGCGCACTGCGGCCGCAGCTGCACGAGGCCGGCGCCCCGGCCGCCGTGCGCGAGGAGTTCGACGCGCTGCATGCCAGTGCCGTGCGGCTGAACGGCGCCGTCTTCCTCGCCCAGATCGCGCTCGCCGGGATCATCGCGGCGCAGCTGCGCGGCGCCGCGGTGGTGCCGCGTCGCCTGTCGCGGCTGGGCGGATCCGACCTGCAGTGGTGAGTCGCGTCTACCGCGCCGTCGTCTTCGACCTGTTCGGCACGGTCGTGCACTTTCACGGCCGCCCCGACCCGCAGGTGGGCTGGCTGCGCGGGCCGTTCGAGGCGCACTGTCCGGGCGCCGACTTCGAGGCCTTCCGCCGCGCGCTGATCGACGTCTCGCGCGCCCTCGCCGCCGAGCGCCTCGTCGATCACCGCGAGGTGGCGTCGGCCGAGCGCTTCCGCCGCGCCCTGGCGCAGCTCGGCAGGGCCGACCCGGCGGCCGCCGAGGCGTTGTCCGCCGCGCACATGGCGGAGATCGCCGCGCGTACCCATCTGCCGGACGGCCACGCCGCCGTGCTGGCGGCGCTCGCCGCCCGCCATCGCCTCGGCCTGGTGTCGAACTTCGACCACGCCCCGACCGCGCACGCGGTGCTGGCGCGTCACGGCGTCGCGCAGCATTTCGAGACGACGCTGATCTCGCACGCGTTCGGGCGCCGCAAGCCGCATCCGGCGATCTTCGCGGCGGCGTTGGCGGCGCTCGACGTTCCGGCCGAGGCGGCGCTGTACGTCGGCGACACCCACGCCGACGACGTCGTCGGCGCGCACGCCGCCGGCATGGACGTCGCCTGGATCAGCCCGGTCGAGCCGCCGCCCGGCGCACTGGCCCCGACGCATCGCATCACCCGGCTCGACGAGCTGCCGGCGCTGCTCGGTCAGCCTTGACCACCCGCAGGGGCATCGGTAACGCTCGACGATTGAATTCCGTCACGAGGTGGTCATGGACGTTGGAGCGGTGAGCGAACAGGTCAAGGAAGCGTCGGCGTTCGTCTACGGTCTGCGCGAGGAGATCGGCAAGGTCGTCGTCGGGCAACGCTATGTCGTCGACCGCCTGCTGGTCGGTCTGCTGGCCAACGGCCACATCCTGTTGGAAGGCGTGCCGGGGCTGGCCAAGACGCTGTCGGTGAAGACGCTGGCGCAGGCGGTTGATGCCAGCTTCCACCGCGTCCAGTTCACCCCCGACCTGCTGCCCGCCGATCTCATCGGCACGCTGATCTACAACCCACGCGAGGGCGTCTTCACCACCCGGCGCGGCCCGATCTTCGCCAACATCATCCTCGCCGACGAGATCAACCGCGCCCCGGCCAAGGTGCAGAGCGCGCTGCTGGAGGCGATGCAGGAGCGCCAGGTGACGATCGGCGACGAGACCTACGCGCTGCCGGCGCCCTTCCTGGTGCTGGCGACGCAGAACCCGATCGAGCAGGAGGGCACCTACCCGCTGCCGGAGGCGCAGGTCGACCGCTTCATGCTCAAGCTGTCGGTCGGCTACCCGAGCCGCGAGGAGGAGCGCCTGATCCTCGACCGCATGGCGACCACCAGCGCCGACGTCCGCGTCAATCCGGTCACCACGGTCGCCGAGATTCTCAAGATGCGCAGCCTGGTCGACGCGATCTACCTCGACGACAAGGTGAAGGAGTACGTCATCGACCTGGTGGTGGCGACGCGCGACCCAAAGGCGTTCAACCTCAACCTGGCACCCTACATCCAGTACGGCGCCTCGCCGCG
>JANRJF010000030.1:0-4564 GCA_033764095.1 Deltaproteobacteria bacterium
TGCGCTTCGATGCCGGCGCCAGCGGTACGGCGACGCCGTCGCTGGTCGGTGAGGTGGGCGACTACGGTTGTCCGAGCAGCGGCGAGCCCTGCTGGCTGCAAGCCTGCTTCTACGTGCCCGGCGACGTCACGCTGCCGACGACGGCGAAAGCCATCGCCAGCTACGAGTCGACGGCGGCGACGCCGCCGGGGATCTTTCTGGAGCGCGGCGGCGACGGCACGCAGGCGCGAGTGGTGGCGAAATTCGGCGGCGCGCAGTTGGTGAGCGGCGATCTCAGCGAGGACACCTGGCACTGCGCCGTCATCGGCTTCGCGCACGCCTCGGGAGCCTCGGCAGCCGACGGCCACCTGGATCTGTGGGTGAACCGCCAGCGCGTCGGCGACGTCCTCGACGACGTCACCTCGGCCTACGGCAGCGGCGACTCGATCCGCTACGGCCTGGCGGACGGTCTCACCGGCGCGAACGCCGGCAAGTCGATCTATCTCGACGACATCTTCTTCAGCGATTCGAGCAGCGGGGTGAGTGAGCGCCCGGGCGACTGGCGCTTGCAGATGGCGGTGCCGCCGACGCCAGTTACGGCGAGTGGCGACGGCTGGACGACCTACGGCAGCGGCTGCACGACGCGGGAGAACTGCACGACGGAGAGTCCGTTCAGTGACGAGAACACCACCCACACGCGCGAGAAGGACGCGGGGAAGTGGATGGCGCTGCATCCGCCGGCGTCGAGCTTCGGCGGCCTCGGCGGCGACGAGAGCATCTTCGCGGCGGCGATGGCGGCGTGCATGTCGGAGCAACCGACGGCACAGGATCCCGACTACGCTCTCGCCTTCCACTTGAACGACGCCGCCGGCGATCACTTTTGCAAGGGCGAGCGCCAGGTCGCCGACCACACCGACTACCGGCTGAAGCGCCTGGTTTCGACCAAGTCACCGACCGACGGCTGCAGCGGCGGCCTGGCGAGCGACTTCGCCGCCATCGGCTACGGACTGGTACGCGGCTACGAAGCCAACTCCTACGCCCGGACGTCGACGCTATGGTTCGGCCGCATGGTCGACGTCGCCGACCCGACCGCGACGCCGACCGAGACCGCAACCAGCACTCCGACGCAGACGGCGACGAGCACACCGACGGCATCGCCTACGGCCACGACGACTGCGACAGCGACGGTGACGGCGACCGCGACGCCGAGCCCAACGCCGACGGCGACCCCGACCGTAACGCCGACCTTCACCCCGACGCCGACCTGCGGCGTCGATGGCTCGGTCGACGGCGGCATCGGCGCCAGCGCAGGCTTTCTGTTTCAGGGCTGCCCTGGGGTCACGCCGCCGCAACGCAACGTCACGCCGACGGCGATCTCGGAGGAGCGCATGACGGTGATCCGCGGGCGAGTCGTCACCCGCGATGGGCAGCCGCTGGCAGGTGTCACGGTTCGTGCGGCCGAGTATCCTCAGTTCGGCGAGACACTGACCGCCGGCGACGGGCTGTACAGCTACGTCCTGAACGGCGGCGGCTGGGTTACGATCAGCGCGTCCAAGCAAGGCTACATCCCGGTGCGGCGCAAAGTCGAAACCCCCTGGGGCGAATACGTCTGGGCCGAGGACATCGTGATGATTCCGTACGATCTGCCGACGCCGATCGACTGCTCGGGGACGACGACATACGGCCAATTGATCCAGAGTTCGGTGGTGTCCGATGATCTCTGCGAACGCCGGACGACGGTGTACGTAAGGCCGGGGACCGAGTGCGCCCTGAAGATGGTGGACGGAAGCTTGACGCCGGTGACGACGCTGAACTTTCGCCTGACCGAGTTCACCGTCGGGACCGACGGCATGAGCGCAATGCCGCTCGATCTGCCGCCGACCAGCGCCTACACCTACGCGGCCGACTTCAGCGCCGACGAGATGATCAGCAGCGGCGCGTACGATGTGCAGCTCTCGCAACCGGTGATCACCTACGTCCCCAATTGTGCCGGAATCCCTACCGGTAAGGATGTGCCGAGCGGCAGGACGGACCCGCCGACGGATGATTGGCAATGCGAGCCGAACGGCGTGGTGATCGAGATGAAGGGCGTCGACGAGGAGGATCGGGCGGAACTCGACACCGACGGCGACGGCGAGGCGGACCCCGACTCGGTGTTGCTGTTGCTCGGGATCGACGACGATGAGCGCGAGCGGCTGGCGGTGGGACTGAACGGCAACCCGATCTTCGAGCCCGGTAGCTCGTTCTGGCGCGTGCCGGTCTATCGGTTTCTGCCCCACGACTTCAATTGGGCGGCGTACCTCGACGACTCGATCCGCTTCGAGACCCCGAACGCGGTGGTGTTCACCAACGGTGAGGAGGGCTTGCGCTCGACCGCCTGCACGGGGAGCGCCCGCGAGCCAGTTCTCGATCAGACGATCTCACACGCGGTGCCGATCGCCGGCACGCCGTTCGATCTGCGCTACGAGAATGAGTGTGTGCCGGGGCGAGCCGACAAGCGCCGGCTGAAGGTGCAGGTGACCGGCCCGACGGTGCATGCCGATCTGGTCGGGATCGAAGTCGAGATCCAGATCGCCGGCAACATCATCCGCGAAACGCTGCCGCCGCTGCCGAACCAGGTCTACGAGTATGTCTGGGACGGCCGCGACGCGTTCGGCCAGCCGGCCCCCGGGCGCCACAAGGCGTTCGTGCGGGTGAGCAACTGGTTTACGTTGGAGAGCTACGAGTATCGCTTGGCAGAGGAGTTCGCGCAGCGCTCGGTGACGTGGGATGCGAGCATCATCGCGCGCATTCCGATCCCGGTGCGCCAGACGCTGGCACCGGTGGAACTGTCGTACTGCGACAACCGTCCCCGCGGCCTTGGCGGTTGGGAACTCGGGCCGCAGCAGCGCCCGTACCGCGAGGCCCCGGCGACCGTCGCTACCGAACTCGACATGCTTGAGATGTTCGCCGGGGCCGACGAGGCGATGCTCTACGGACTCGCCAGCGCCCCCGACGGCACATTGTTTGTGACCACCGGAGGCCCGTCCACCAATGCACAGCGAGTGCTAGCGGTGCATCCCGACGGCTCGGTCGAGACGATCGTCAACGTCGACGGCGGGCGCGGCGACTCAGGCGACGGCGAAGATGCGAAGGACGCAAAGTTGAACGGTCCGATGGGCATCGCGCTGGCGCCGGACGGTACGCTCTACGTCATCGACCGGGGGAACCACCGACTGCGACGCATCGATCCGCCGGACGAGAACGGCGAGCGCATCATTACCACGGTGGCGGGCACCGGGGTCGCGGCGCACACGGGCGACGGCGGCCCGGCGAGCCTAGCATCGCTGCTCTGGCCGACCGGCGTGGCGGTCGCCCCCGACGGCAGTATCTACGTCAGCGAGGACAACGGCACCGATTCCTACGTGCGCCGCATCAGTCCGTGCGGCACGATCTTCACGATTGCGGGCGGCGGTGCGCGGCAGTTCGCCGCGGCCGATGGCTTTCCGGCGCTGGAGGCCCGGCTCTTTGCGCTGAAAGACGTAGCGGCGGGCGCCGACGGCAGTGTCTACGTCGTCGAGTGGTGGGGCGGACGCATCCGCTGCATCACCAGCGACGGCTTTCTGAGCACCGTAGCGGGCGGCGGCGCTGGCGCCCCCGACGGCGCGCCGGCGACCGAAGCCGCGTTGGTACTGCCGACCGGGCTCGCGCTCGACCGCGACGGCACGCTCTATTTCACCGAGAAGGCGGCGGTTCGGAAGGTGGCTACGAGCGGCGCCATCGTGACCCTGGCAGGGAAGGGCGGGACACTGACCGGTGTCAGCGGCGACGGCGACATTGCCCGCCGAGCACTCGTCAATGGCCCCTACGACGTCGCGGTGACGCCCGACGGCAACGTGCATTTTACCGACAACAGTTGGCTGATTCGCGAGCTGAAGGGCCCGATCCGCTTCCGCGGCGGTGAGTATGCACAGGTCTCGCCGTCGGGTACCGAGGCGGCGGTCTATAGTCGCACCGGACGCCACCTGCGCACCCTCGACGCGCTCACCGGCGCACCGCGCTGGGCGTTCGAATACAGCCCGGACGGCAGGCTCACCAAGATCATCGAGGCCACCGCCACGGGTCCCGCGGGCGAGCCGATCGGCAACGAGACGGTGATCGAACATGACAACGACGGCAACCCGACGGCGATCGTCGCGCCGTCGGGGCAGCGCACGACTCTCGGCGTCGACTCCGACGGCTATCTCGCCAGCATCACCAATCCGCGCAACGAGTCGTACAGCATGGACTATGACCCGAGCGGCGGCGGCCTGCTGACCGACTTCGGCGATGCGCGCGGCAACCACTCGCTGTACGGCTACGACGCTTACGGCCGCTTGGCGCAAGTGACCGACGCCAGCGGGAAGATGAAAACCTACCAGCGCGAAGAACAGGGGGCGCGCGGGTTTTCGGTAACCGAGACCACCGACCTCGGGCGCACGACGATGGTATCGCACCAACGGCTGGGAGACATCGACGAGGTGGAGACGACGCTGCTGCTCGACGGCACTCCGACCCAGGTGACGGAGATTCAGACGACCACTTTCCCGGACGGCACGGCGGAGAC
>JANRJF010000031.1:0-12238 GCA_033764095.1 Deltaproteobacteria bacterium
GGCGTCATGTCGGTATCGCGAATGCTTTGCTCGTATGTGACCCTGAGGATACTTGGGGGTTGGGGAAGAATTGCTTGCGGCGTACGCCGCTGCGTCCTTCGCTGTTGGAGCATCGCCATCCTCCCCAACCCCCAACCACCCAACCCCCAACCCCGCCGGGGAGGGAGAGGACAGGGGGTTAGGAGTTACGGGGTTAGGGGTTGAGGAAGAGCCTCTCGCGGCGAGAGCTGTCGCACTGCGCTCAGTTCTCGCTTCCTGATCCTCCCCAACCCCTAACCCCCAACCCCTAACCCCTTGTTCCGATGCAAACCGCCCCAGCTCCGTGATCGCCTCGCCGGCGTGTGTCACGTCGCCGGCAGTGAGCAGCGCTTCGCACCAGTCGAGGGCCAGCTCGGCGCGGGCCGGATCGTCCGGTGCGAGGCACGCGAGGGCGCGGCCGAGCAGGCTGGCGGCGAGCGGCACGTCGTCACCGGCGAGCGCGCGGCGGCCGGCGGCGGCCAGGCGGGTCGCGGCACGTGCGCCGAGCGCGGCGCCGGCCGCATCGAGCGGGCCGAGATCGGTGAGCAGTTGGTGCGCCTGCTCGAGATGCCAGCCGATCGTCTCGTCGTGCTCGGGCGCGGCACCCACCTGCGCCTCGATCCACTCGGCCAGGCGGCCGTGCAGCTCGGCCCGCGTGCCCTTGAGCAGGCGTCGATAGGCGGCGTCGCGGATCAGCACGTGGTGGAAGCGCAGCGCCGGCTCGCCGAGCAGCCAGCCGGCGTCGGGCTCGATCAGCTCGCTGCGGCGCAGCGACTCCAAGCGGTCGTCGAGCTCGGCACCGGTGCCGCCCAACAGAGCGGCGACGGCGCGGCGCGAGAAATGGCGGCCGACCACCGCGGCGCGCTCCAGCACCTGGCGCTCGTCGGGGTGCAGGCGCTCGATGCGCGCCGCGAGCAGGGCATGGATCGTCGGCGGCATCTCCAGCTCCGCCAGGTTGGCGCCGACCGTCCAGCCGTCGCCGACGCGCGTCAGCGCGCCCTCCTGCACCAGCATGCGCACCAGCTCGCCGACGAAGAGCGGGTTGCCCTCGCTGGTGGCGAGCACCTTGGCGGCGACCGCGGCGGGGAGGTCGGCGGCGCCGATGACGTTGGCGGCCAGCCGCGTGGCGGCGCCGGCGTCGAGGCCGCGGAGCGTGACGACGTCGGCGACCGGGCCGCCGGGCGCGCACAGCGTCGAGCGCAGGCCGTGCAGCTCGGGGCGGGCGCCGACCAGGATGAAGAGCGGCACGCCGGCGCCCCACTGCACCAGGTGCTCGACCAGATCGAGCAGCAGCGGCTCGGCCCAGTGCAGGTCGTCGATCACCAGCAGCACCGGCCGCGTCGCGGCGAGCCCAGCGAGAAAGCGGCGGACGACGAAGAACGTCTCCTCCGGCGCGGCCGGCGACCCGGCGAGCAGCGCGGCGATGCCGATGGCGATGCGGGCGCGCTCGGCGTCGTCGCCGCCCAGTGCGGCCTCGACCGCGACGCGCATCGCGTCCGGGCCAGCCGCGTCCTCGATGCCGAGCCGGGCGCGCAGCGCCGCCGCCAGCGGTGCGAAGGTGGCGCCGCCGGCGGCGTCGCAGTGCGCCGCCAGCACCCACGCCGTCTCGCCGCGCCGGCGGATGAGCTCGTCGATCAGGCGCGATTTGCCGAGCCCCGGCGAGCCGAGCAGTACGGCGAGGCGCGCCGCCGGCGTCGCCACCGCCACCTCGTAGACGGCATCGAGCCGCGCCAGCTCGGCGGCGCGGCCGACGAACGGCGCCGCCGCCGCGCCCGCCGGCGGCTCGAGCGAGGCGACGCGGTAGGCGGCGACGCTCTCGGCGCGGCCCTTGAGCGCCAGATCGCCGAGCGGCTCGAGCGTGACGTGCGCCGCCACCAGGCGGCTGGTCGCCTCGCCCACCACCACGTCGCCGTCGCGCCCCTTCTCCTGCAGCCGGGCGGCGACGTTGACCGGATCGCCGATCAGATCGTCGTGCGCGCCGCTGACCACCACCTCGCCGCTGTTGACCGCGACGCGCAGGCCGACGCTGCCGCCCAACGCCGCCTGCTCGTGCACCAGGGCGCGGAAGGCGTCCTGCATGGCGACCGCGGCGCGCACCGCGCGCAGCGCGTCGTCCTCGCTCACCTGGCGGACGCCGAAGGCGGCCATGACGCCGTCGCCGAGCAGCTTCACCACCGTGCCGCCATGCGCCTCGATGCTGGCGCGCAGCGCCGCGTAGTAGCGCTCCATCAGGCGGCGCGCCGATTCGGCGTCGAGCCGCTCGTGCAGCGCCGTCGAGCCGACCAGGTCGGCAAAGACGATGCTCACCACCTTGCGCGCGCCGCTCTCGGCCGGGGCAGCGGCCGCCGCGGCGAACGGCGCGCCGCAGGCGTCACAGAAGCGCGCGCCGGCCTCGCCCTCGCTGCCGCAGGCCGCGCAGCGCGGCAGCAGCGCCGCGCCGCAGCCGCTGCAGAAGCGGGCCCCCTCGCGGCAGGCCTTGCCGCAGCTCGGACAGGTCATCGGCAGCGCGGGATGGAGCGTGGTCGGCGATCAGCTTCCTTCCCCGCGTGAGCGGGGGAAGGTCAGGAGGGGGGGCCTACGTCAGGCCGTAGAACCTGAGGGCGTTCTCGCCGCCGATCTTGCGGCGCGAGGTCTCGCTGATGTCGGCGCGGCCGCGCAGGTGCTTGGTGCTCTCCGGCCAGTCGCCGTCCCAGTGCGGGTAGTCGCTGGCGAACATGATGAAGTCGTCGCCCAGGACGTCGACGACGCCGGGCAGGATCGGCTCCTCGGGCTCGCAGCTGACGAAGATGTTGCCGGCTTTGACGTACTCCTGGGGGTCCCGCCGCCAGCCGTTCTCGATCCAACTGCCGCGCTTCTCGTAGTGCTCGTGCAGGCGGTCGATGAAGAACGGCACCCAGCCGACGCCGGCCTCCAGGAAGGCGACGCGCAGCGTCGGGTGGCGGTCGAAGACGCCGCCCGAGACCAGCGCGGTCATCGCGGTCATCTGGTCGAACGGGAAGCTGATGCAGTGCACCTGGATGTAGTTGGTGAAGCGGTCGACGCCGATCTTGGGCAGGTGGATGCCGGGCGCGCCGTGCACGCCGAGCGGCATGTCGAGCTCGACGGCGGCGGCGTAGAACGGGTCGAGGTCGGCGTGGTCGAGGTTGCGCGTCTTCAGCGCCGGCGGAATCATCGTCGCCACCAGGCCGAGCTGCTTGGCCTCGCGCATGACGTCGATCGCCACCTGGCCGTGCTCGACCGGCGCCACCGCGACGCCGCGCAGGCGGCCGCCGGTCGGCTTGCAGTAGTCGGCGATCCACTCGTTGTAGAGCCGCGCGAAGCCGGCGGCGAAGGCCGGGTCCTCCAGGCTCGGCGCGCACAGGCCGAAGCTCGGGTAGAGCACCATGGTGTCGATGTGGTCGCGGTCGGCGTCCTTGAGCACGCCGTCGGCGCTCGCCCAGTTGATGCCCTCGACGACGCTCAGCCCGTGCTCCGGCGGGCAGCCGGCGCCCGGCCCGCGATCCTCGGGATGATTGCGTCCCTCGATGGTCAGCCCCGGCCGCCCATCGCTGCGCGCCCTGATGTGGTTCGGCCAGCGCCGCATCGCCTCGACCGCCAGCGTCGAGCCCTCCGCCACGTGCCCATCTGCATCCACAATTTTCATAAAAACCTCGGAAACTGCTTAGCCACAGATGAACACAGATAAACACAGATGAAGAGGGAGGCGTCCATCTCGTGATGCGCGCCTCCGTGCCCTCCGCTTTTATCTGTGTTCATCTGTGTTCATCCGTGGTTCCGTTTTTCCGGCGCCGGGATGTCGTAGAGGCGGCTGAAGTTGTCCCACAGGATCTTCTGCTGCGCCGCTGCCGACAGCGGCAGCTTGGTGAACGCGTCGACGGCGTGCGGGAACTTCGAGTCGGCGTGCGGGTAGTCGGTCGAGTAGACCAGGTTGTCGTCGCCGAACACGTCGACGTACTGGCCGACCGTCTCCTCGTCCGCCTCGACGGCGAGGAAGCAGTTGCGGCGGAAGTACTCCGACGGCTTCATGCGCAGGTCGGGCGCTTCGAAGCCGGCGAGCCACTCGTAGTGCTCGTCGAGCCGGTAGAGCAGCCATGGCGCCCACGAGCAGTTGCCCTCCAGCAGCCCGGCGCGCAGCGTCGGGAAGCGCTCGAAGACGCCACCGGCGGTGAGGCTGACCAGCACCGTCATGATGCCGAGCGGCTGGCTGAAGGTGTGCCACATCATCAGCTTGTCGAGGATCTCCAGCGAGAAGTCGGGCTTCAGGAAGTTCTGGCCGCCGCCGTGGAAACAGATCGGCACGTTGAGCCGCTCGCACTCCGCCCACAGCGGATCGTAGTCGCGGTGGTGCCAGGGCTTGCGGTTCACCGCGCCGGGCGAGAGGAAGACCGCCTTGAAGCCGAGCTGCTCGACGCAGCGGCGCGCCTCGGCGACGGCGTGGTCGACGTCGTGCGGCGCCACCATGCCGCAGCCGAACAGACGGCGGCGGTCGGCGGCGCAGAAGTCGGCCATCCAGTCGTTGTAGGCGCGCGCGATGGCGGCGGCGAAGTCCGGCTCGAGGCCGTCGCTGCCCATCTGCTGCGGCGTGTCGAGGCCGAGCACGAACAGGCCGCGGGTGGGGAACAGCACCGCCACGTCGAGCCCCTCGGCGTCCATGGCGTCGAGCTGCGAGGCCGGATCCCAGCCGCGCTCCTCCGCGGCGGCGTAGGCGGAATCGTTCGACGCCTTCCAGGCGCCGCCCGACTTCGGATCGACCGGCCGCACCGGCCCCTGGCGCAGGATGACGTGCGACTTCACCTTCACCCGCATGTCGCGCCGCATCTCGGTCAGCCCCACTGGCGCCGCGTGCCGATACGCCGGATCGATGTAGCGCTGCCACAGATCCGGCGGTTCGAAGACGTGCATGTCGCAGTCCGCGACCAGCATTCCGTTCTTCATGGCAATACCTCTTCAACGCAGAGACGCAGAGACGCGGAGCACACAGAGGAACACTTCTGGGTTCGGCTCCGCGCCCTCGGCGTCTCCGCGTCTCTGCGTTGAGTCTTCACGCCGCGCGCTTCGCCTTCACCCGCGTCTTCGGCTTCGGCCGCAGCGCGCCGGGTTCGTCGAGCCAGCGATTGAGCGCGGCGGTGCGGGCGTTGCGGCACAGCAGCACGTGCTCGATGGCGCGGCGGATGCGGCGCTGCTGGCCGGCGGTGGTCGCCACCTGGCGGAGCAGGAAGTCGGCCGCGTCGCCGTGGTCGGCCTCGGCGTAGGCGTGCACTTTGAAGTTCTCGATCTCCATCCCGTAGTAGTCGCGCATGCCCTCGTACATCAGGCGCGCGTAGTTGGTGGAGGCGGCAAAGCGCTCGCCCGCCCAGCCGAAGGCGGCGAGGCCCTCCTCGTACGAGCGGCGCATGTAGTACAGCGTGGTGAACACCGAGCCGACCGACTCCGGCATCGGCCGGTAGTCGAGCAGCTCCTGATCCTTGATACCGAGCGCGCGCGCCCACTCGAGTTTCATGTCGACGTGGTTGCGGTCGCCGGCGAAGCCGGTCTCGTCGGCCAGGTTCTGCGTCCAGTGGATGAAGTGCTCGGAGTCGCCGAGCGACAGCGCGTCGACGTCCGGGGCGTTGGAGACCAGCGAGCCGAACTCGCACGTGTACCACTTGCCGAGGAAGTAATACTCCTTGCACAGGCGCTTGAGCAGCGGCAGCGACAGGGTGCCGTCGGCGACCCGTTGCCAGACGCGATTCTTCTCCGTCGCGATCTCCTTCTGCAGCGCCTCCAGCGACTGCATGAACTGCGCGACCGGCAGCGCCTTGGCGCACTCGGCACCCTTGCCGCGAACGTCCCTGAACACGCGCTTCGTCATGCCTGGACCCTCCCCGATCAAGGCGCCGTAGCAGCGGACTGGAGTCCGTTCAAAGCAAATCTTCACCACAGAGACACCGAGACACGGAGACACTCGGAGAGCTCAGAATCTCCTTCCGGACTCCGTGTCCCTGTGCCTCTGTGGTGAATTCTTCTATGCAGGACGCATGCTCGACGGACGCGTCGCGATCGTCACCGGTGCCGGGCGCGGCATCGGCCGCGCGCATGCGCAGCGGCTGGCGGCATACGGCGCGCGCGTCATCGTCAACGATACCGGCGTGGCGCCGGACGGAGCCGCGACCGACGAGACGCCGGCGGAGGAAACCGTGGCGGCGATTCGCGCCGCCGGCGGTGAAGCGGTAGCGCACTGCGGCGACGTGTCGTCGCTGGCGGTCGGCGAGGCGCTGGTCGAGCTGGCGCTCGCCAGCTGGGGGCGGCTCGACGTCGTCGTCAACAACGCCGGCATCGGCAGGCCGCGCATGCTGTTCAACATGAGCGAGGCGGAGTGGGACGACGTCGTGCGCGTCCATCTCAAAGGGACGTTCGCGATCAGCCGCGCCGCCTGTCGCCATTGGCGCGGGTTGGCGAAGCGCGACGGCAGCGCCTACGGGCGCCTGCTCAACACCTCGACCGGCCTGCTGGTCGCCGGCGGCGCCGGGCAGTCGAACTATGTGGCGGCGAAGGGCGGCGTGTCGGCATTCAGCGAGGCGGCGGCGAGCGAGATGGCACCCTACGGGGTGACGGTGAACGCCATCATGCCGGCGGCGCGCACCCGCCTGTCGGCGGCCGGTTGGCGTATGGAGCGCGCCAGCGGCGCGTACGACGACACCGACCCGAGGCCGATCGCCGAGCTGGTCTGCTACCTGGCCAGCCCGGCCGCCGCGTCGATCAGCGGCCAGACCTTCCGCGTCCGTGGCGGCAGCATCGCGCTGGTCGACGGCTGGCGCTTCGGCGCCGAGCTGCAGCGCAACGACCGTGGCTACACCGCCGCCGAGCTGGCAGACGAGATCCCGCGCCTGGTCGAGCGCGGCCCCAAGCCCGCCGCCCGTCCACCGGCGGGATGGCGCGCCGGCGAATGATTCAACGCAGAGACGCGGAGGCGCGGAGGGCGCTGAGAAGAGGTACTGTGGCTTGTCTCTGCGATCTCCGCGCCTCCGCGTCTCTGCGTTGAACTCCTCTCGGCGCGATCGCTATGTGAACAACCATGCTCGACGCCGCCGGTCATCCGCTGCACACCCGCTCGCTGTCGGTGACGTTGCGCGAGGCGACGCCCGAGCGCGCCGACTTCGCCGCCTACGTGCTCGACCTGCGTAAGCGCGGCTTCGCGCCGGTGGGTGGCGACCTGCAGGGCACCGGCATCATCCACCACATGCAGCTCGACGGCGCGATCGATCGCGCCGCGCGGCGCATCGACGCGATCGCGGCGCAGATGCCGGCGGTCGCCTTCGAGGCGTCGGAGACCAGTCGTGGCGAGAGCTGCCGCGACCAGTCGGGGCGCGTCGCGCAGCTCGCCGGCACGGCGCTCGATGGCGGCTACGCCAGGTCGGTCGGCGCCGAGATCGGCGGCCCGCGCGGCTGCTCGCACATCCTGACGCTGGCGCAACTGCTGGCGCCGTCGGCGCGCTGGGGGTTGGACGAGGACGCGCGCCTGCACGGCGGCGCGGCGCCGGCGCGGCGCGCCGGCGAGCGCATCTTCCGCCGCGACATCACCGCCGACGGCTACGAGACGACGCCGGGCCACTTGGTGCTGACGCTGCAGCTCAACGACCTGCACTTCACCCCGGCGGCACCGCAGCCGCAGCCGATGGACCGCTTCGCCGCGCAGCGCGAGATCACGGCGCGCGCCGCGATCACCATGCACGACCTGGTGCTGCACGCGCTCACCATCCACGAGCGCGCCCGTACGCTGGCGACGCTGCGCGAGGCCGACTGGCAGGAGCGCAGCGCCGACGCCGCGCCGCTGCTCGGCGGCTCGCTGCGCGCCGGCATCACCGCCCGCATCATGCAGACGCTGCCCGACGCGCCGCTGCGCGACGCGCTGCTGCAGATCGCCCCCGCCCTCATCCAGTGCTTCGCCGCGCTCGACATCTGGCAGCTGTTCCCCGACGGCGGCGTCGCCGGCGCCACCGGCGGACTGCCCGACTCCTGCTACATGTGGCGCACCGGCGGCGGGCTGAACGCGACCAGAGAGAAGCGTGACCGGTGTCCGGTTCGGAAGCGGTGAGCGATGAGCGACGAGCGATGAGCGATGAGTGGTGAGCGACGAGCGATGAGCGATGAGTGGTGGTCGAGGCCATTTCTGATTGATCCTGCTACCGCCACTCATCGCTCGGCACTCATCGCTCATCGCTTCCGAGCCGGTCACCGGTCACTGGTCACCGGTCACGCAGTTCTCCGCAGTCACGGCAGCATCACCCGTCCGCCGTCGACGAACACGCACTGTCCGGTGGTGTAGCTCGAGGCGTCGGAGGCCAGGTACAGGGCGGTGGCGGCGAGCTCGTGGGAGTCGCCGACGCGGCCGAGGGCGGTGAGCGGGATGAGCTTCGACCAGCTCGCGACCTTCAGCTCGCCGCCTTCCTGGACGGTACCGGGGCAGATGGCGTTGACCCGCACCTCGGGTGCGCACTCGCGCGCCAGGTACCTGGTCAACGTCCACAGCGCCGACTTCATCGCGCCGTAGGCCAGCATCGGCGGCACCACCGCAAAGGCGGCGGTGCTCAGCAGGTTGACGATCGCGCCGCGGCCGCGCTGGCGCATGCCGGGTATCAGCGCCTGGCAGAGCTCGAACGGCGCGGTGACGTTCACTTCCATTGCGGCGCGCCACTGTTCGGGCGTGGTCTGCAGCGCGCTGTCGGGACGACCGCCGCCGGTGGCGTTGTTGACCAGTACGTCGGCGCCGCCCAGTCGCCCGACCTCGGCGATCAGCCGCGCCCGCGCCGTCGCATCGCTCAGGTCGGCGGCGATCGCCACCGCCTGCACCCCGTGCCGCTCGCGCAATTCCGCCGCCAGCGCCTCCAACGGCTCCGGCGTGCGCGCATTCAGCACCAGCGCTGCGCCGGCTTCGGCGAACGCCCGACTGATCGCCGCCCCGATGTTGCGGCTGGCGCCGGTCACCAGCGCGGTGCGGCCGTCGAGCCGGAAGCGATCGAGCGTCGACATCGCAATTCAACTCAGCGACGTTCGGAAGCGATGAGCGGCTCGGGAGCGATGAGCGGCTCGGAAGCGATGAGCGATGAGTACCGAGCGATGAGTGGCGGTAGCAGGATCAATTGGAATTGGCCTCGACATCCACTCATCGCTCATCGCTAGTCACTCATCGCTTCCGGGTCGCTCATCGCTTCCGAGCAACGATGACGCTCGATCCGCCCATCGGCAACGGGTGCAGGGAGAGATCGGTGAAGCCGGCGCCTTCCAGCCAGGGGCGGTAGTCGGCCATCGTGTAGGCGTTGCCGCGCTCGGTGGTGGTGAGCATGACGATGGCGAACATCAGCGCCGGCTCGTGCGCGGCGCGCGCGTCGTCGGGGATGAAGTCGTGCAGCAGCAGGCGGCCGCCGGGCTTGAGCGCGGCGAACAGCCGCTTCGACAGGTCGAGATTCTGGTCGCCGTCGAAGTGGTGGTAGAAATGGCTGCAGATGATCACGTCGTAGCGCGCCGGCGGCAGCGGCGTCTCGAAGGCGCTGCCGGCGAGCCAGGTGACGCGGTCGGCGACGCCCTGTCGCTCGGCGATGCGGCGGGCGTGCTTCAGCACCGCCTCCCAGTCGAACGACGTCAGCCGCGCCCGCGGCAGGCGCTGCAGGGCGGTGAAGCCGTAGACGCCGGAGCCGGCGGCGACGTCGAGGATCTCGAGCGCCGCGTCGGAATCGGCGCCGAGGTGCTCGGCGACGCCCTGCGCGGTCATTGCCGAGGCCTGGGCGCTGGCTTCGCTGAAGGTCTCCCAGAAGGGATGGTCGGGCACCTCGACCATCTTCTGCGGCGGCCGGCCGCTGCGCACGATCTCGGTGAGCTGGCCGACGCCGCTCCACAGCTCCGGGCTCAGGGTGATGCGGGTGAACGCGCCCATGTAGGCGGGCGAGTCCTTCACCAGCAGCAGCTGCGTGATCGGGTCGAGGCCGTAGCCGTCGGCGTCCTTGCGCAGCACGCCGAGCGCGGTCAGCGCGTCGCAGACGATGGTCACCGCCCGCTCGTCGGCCCGCGCCGCCTTCGCCAGCGCCGCCGGCGTGCGCGCGCCCTGCGCGATGTGGGTGAACAGCTCGAGATCGACCGCGGTCTTCAAGAGGCCGCTCTTGATGAAGGCGAACATCAGGTCGGGGATCGTGCGCTCGTCCATGGGGTGCTCCTGCCGAAGTTGGTTGTGGAGACGCGGCTGCACGTTATAACGCCGAGCCGTCGGCGGCGACCACCGCCACGACCAACGACCAACCGCTTTCCGGAGGCAGCATGGTGGAACACGGCGTCCAGGACCGCGTGGTGATCGTCACCGGCGCGGGGCAGGGCATCGGGCGCGGCATCGCGCGGCACCTCGGGCGGCACGGGGCCAAGATCGTCGTCGCCGAGTGGAAGGAGCCGAAGCTGCAGCGCACCGTCGAGGAGCTGACCGCGCTCGGCGTCGATGTGCTCGGCGTCGTCTGCGACGTGCAGCGGCAGGACTCGATCGACGCCATGGTGGGGCAGACCGTCGCCCGCTTCGGGCGGGTCGACGCACTGGTCAACAACGCGCAGACCTTCCGCGCCCAGGCGCCGGTCGAGCAGATCGCGCGCGCCGACGTCGACGTCTTCTTCGGCTCCGGCCCGCTCGGCACGCTGATGACGATGCAGGCGGTATTCCCCCACATGCGCGCGCAGGGGTGGGGGCGCATCGTCAACGTCGGGTCGGCGGCCGCTTTCGTCGGCCTGCACGGCTACGGCGCCTACTCGATGTCAAAGGAGGCGATCCGCTCGCTCACCCGCACCGCGGCGCGCGAATGGGGGCAGTACGGCATCGTCGTCAACTGCTTCTGCCCCGGCGCCGCCTCGGAGCGCGGCCAGCAGGGCGTCGAGCGCGCCGCCCAACAGGGTCGCGCCCTGGTCTGGGACCGCTGCATCGACCGCCTCGGCGATCCCGAAGACGACATCGCCCCGGTCGTCCTCTTCCTCTGCTCCGACGCCTGCCGCTACCTGACCGGGCAGACGCTGATGGTCGACGGCGGGGCGTTCCTCTGGGCGTAAGCGGTCGGCGATCGGCGAATGGTGACCGGTAACCGGTGACCGGTGACCGGTCCCCTCCCCACCGGTGACTGGTGACTGGTGACTGGTGACTGGTGACTGGTCACTGGTCACTGGTCACTGGTCACCCGTCACGCATCCTCCTACACACGTCTCTCCCCTTGTTCCGCCTGCCGCCGCCGCGTTAACAACGGCGGATGGACATCCGCTTCACCCCAGAGGAAGAGCGCTTTCGCGCCGAGGCGCGCGCCTGGCTGGCGGCGAACGCGCCGGCCGGGCGGCCGCCCGAGCACGACCTGACGGCGCGCCGCGCCTTCGACATGGCCTGGCAGCGGCGGCTGTTCGACGCCGGCTACGCCGGCATCTCGTGGCCGAAGGAGTACGGCGGCCGCGGCGCGACGCTGATGGAGCAGCTCATCTGGTACGAGGAGTTCGCCCGTTCCGGCGCGCACGATCCGACGACGCTGTTCGTCGGCCTCAACCACGGCGGGCCGACGCTCATCGCCTGCGGCAGCGAGGAACAGAAGTCGTTCCACCTGCCGCGCATCCTGCGCGGCGAGGTGCTGTGGTGCCAGGGCTTCTCCGAGCCCGGCGCCGGCTCCGACCTGGCGGCGCTGTCGACGCGCGCGGTGATCGACGGCGACGACCTGGTGGTCACCGGGCAGAAGATCTGGACCAGCTTCGCGCACGTCGCCGAGTACCAGGAGCTGCTCGTGCGCACCGACCTCGAGGCGCCGAAGCACAAGGGCATCACCTGGGTGATCTGTCCGATGGACGCGCCCGGCATCACCATCCGGCCGATCAAGACCATCGCCGGCGGCAGCGACTTCGCCGAGGTGTTCTACGACGAGGTGCGCATTCCGCGCCGCAACATCGTCGGCAGGATGAACGAGGGCTGGCAGGTGGCGATGGCGACGCTGAGCTTCGAGCGCGGCACCGCCTTCCTCGCCGAGCAGGTGCGCCTGACGCGCCTCGTCGACCAGCTGGTCGGCGTCGCGCGCACCACCAGCTTTGTCGACGGCACCGTGGCGCTCGCCGACGACGAGATCGCCCGCCGACTCGCCCTGCTGCGCGCCGAGGTCGAGGCGCTGCGCTCGATGACCTACCGCAGCGTCAGCCGCACCGCCCGCACCGGCATGCCGAGCGCCGAGGCGTCGCTCATCCGCCT
>JANRJF010000032.1:0-19043 GCA_033764095.1 Deltaproteobacteria bacterium
TCGCCCGGCGCATCGGCGTCACCTGGGCGAGCGCGCCGCGCGCCGCGAGCGCCGCCTGCAGATGCGCCGCCAGCGGCCCGAGCGGCGGCGGCGCGACGAAGCGGCCGTCGGGCACCGCGGCGATGCCGTCGGCGCGGCCACAGACGCCGATCGCCCGCTCGACCTCGTCGTAGTAGGGCGCCAGTTCGGTGTAGGCGATCGGCCACCCGGCGCTGAAGTCGCGCTCGCTCATGCGCAGGCAGACGCGATCCCATACCCGCATGCGGCCGCCGACCGTGCGCGCGCGGATCCAGTCGAACGGCGCGTCGGCGGGCGTCGTGTACGGATTGTCGAGATCGTCGACGAAGAGCCCGCGCGTGCCGTCGTCGAAGGCGTAGCACTTCGACTGGACCGGGTGGCGACCGCGGCGCGGCGCCGGCGCGTCGGCCGGCGCGGCCCCGCCCGCTTCCAGCACCAACACGCGCAGGTCGTGCGCCGCCAGCTCCCGCGCCGCCCAGCCGCCTGCCGCGCCGGAGCCGACGATGATCGCGTCCCAGCCGTCCCGCATGCCGCGTCCGTGTACCATCCGCGGGCGCGGCGCGAGAGCCCGGCGCTCAGCCGCCTCTGCGGTGCGGCGGTCGAGCACGATTGCCAACGCCGCGGCTGCCCCCATGCTGGCCTTCCCCCGCTGTGCGGGGGAAGGCATCGGAGGCTCGATACCCAGCGACTCAGTCTGCGGCTGCGGTGTCGAGCGCAACCCAGGCGCCGTGCTCGACGCGATACACGGTGAGCACCGGATTGACCGTGTCGCCGAAGGCGTCGAAGCCGATCGCGCCGGTGATGGCGCCACCGAACGGCGCCAGGAGCGCGTCGTCCGCCGCCTGCACGGTGGCGATCACCGACGCGCGCACCGCGGCGGTGACGCGGCGCCGGCCGGCGAGTGCGTCGCGCGTCGCGGCGAGCAGGATGTTGGCGGCGTCGTACGCATACGGTCCGAACGTGCTCGGCGGCTCGACGAAGCCATGCGCGGCGTAGGCAGCGAGGAAGGCGCCGCCGCGCGGATCATGCTCGATCGGCGCGCCCACCGAGCTGGCGAGGTCGCCGGCGGCGATCGCGCCGGCGGCGGCGAGGTAGCCGTCGGCCTGGACCCCGTCGCCGCCCATCAGGGCGACGGTCAGGCCGGCGTCGACGGCGGCGCGCTTGAGCAGCGCGGCGTGGTCGTACTCGCCGCCGAAGAACAGCAGGCCGGGCCGGGCGGCGGCGGCGCGCACGGCATAGGGCGCGTAGTCGGTGTCGCCGTCCGGGACGATCTCGTACGACGCGATGGGCCCGCTCGCGCCGCGATAGGCGTCGCGGAAGTCCTCGGCGAGCCCCTGGCTGACCGGCTTCGCATCGGCGACGATCGCCACCGGCGGCGCACCGAGCGCGGCGGCGGCGTAGGCGGCCAGGACGCCGCCCTGCTGCGCGTCGTGCGCCACCAGGCGGAAGTAGTTGGCGCGCGGCCGCCGCGGGTGGTCGGGGTCCGGCCCCAGGGTCAACGTCGGGTCGGTGTTGCCGGGCGACAGCATCGCGATGCCGGCCTCGGCCAGCAGTGGCGCGACGGCGGCGGCCACCCCGGAGTTGTAGGTGCCGATCACACCCACGACGCTGCGGTCGTCGAGCAGCTGGCGGCGCACGTTGCGCACGCCAATGTCCGGATCGGAGGAGTCGTCCACTGCCCTGACGACGAGGCGAACGCCGGGCAGCAGGCCGGCGGCGATCGCCTCATCGACGGCGAGCTGCACCGAATTGCGGATGCCGAGACCGAACTGCGTGAGCCCGCCGTCGAGCGGGGCGACGACGCCGACGGTGACGGTGGCCTGCCCGCTGCCGCCATCGCTGCCACAGCCCGCTGCCGCCAGCAGCATCGCAATCAGCATCCCCGCGCACTTCGCCCGCATCCCGCCTCCCGCGTGCTGTCAGCGGCTATCCCGCGAACCGCGTCGAGGGAAGCACCCCCATCCCGACCTTCCCCCGCTGCGCGGGGGAAGGTGGTCATCTCAACGCGTCTCGCCGAGGGTGAAGAAGAATGCCGCACCGCGGTCGCGCGTGCCTTCCGCCCACACGCTGCCGCCGTGGCGCAGGACGATGCGCTTGACCGTCGCCAGGCCGATGCCGGAGCCCTCGAACTCGCTGTTGCTGTGCAGGCGCCGGAAAGCGGTGAACAACTCGCCGGCGTAGGCGTCGTCGAAGCCGGCGCCGTCGTCGCGGACGAAGAAGACGCGGCGGCCCCTGCGTTCGTCGACGCCGAACTCGATATGCGCCACCGCGCGCCGCGCCGTGTACTTCCAGGCGTTGCCGATCAGGTTCTGCAGGACGATACGCAGCAGGTCGGGATCGCCCTCGGCGACGGCGTCGGGCGCGATCACGCACTCGACCTGCCGCTGCGGCTCGGCAGCGCGCAGTTCGGCGAGCACGGCGCTGGCGAGACGCGAGAGATGGACGCGGTGGCGGCGCAATTCGGCGCTGGTGACACGCGAGAGGACGAGGAGGCCGGCGATGAGCCGCTCCATGCGCGTCGTGGCGATCATCAGCCGCTCGACGCAGCGCTGGCCTTCCACGCCGAGCGCCGGCGCGTGGTCCTCCGAGAGAATGCGGGCGAAGCCCTTCAGATGGCGCAGCGGCACCTGCAGATCGTGCGACACCGAGTAGCTGAACGTCTCCAGCTCCTGGTTGGCGGCGCGCAGCTGCTCGGTGCGCTCGTGCACCAGGTGTTCGAGATTGGCGCGGTGCTGCGCCTCGGAGCGGCGCAGCGCGTCCTCCGCCGCCACCGCGTCGGTGATGTCGCGCAGATTGACGACGATGCCGCGCACCGACTCGTTGTCGAGCAGGTTGGTGTCGGTGCCCTCGAAGGTCCGCCAGGTGCCGTCGGCGTGGCGGACGCGGAAGCGCAGCGGCTCGCCGGTGTCGCGATGCTCCAGGCCGGCGCGCAGCGCCTCGGCCACGGCCGCCACGTCGTCGGGATGGACCAACTCGAAGGCCGGCCGCTCGCGCCACTCCTCCGGCGCGAAGCCGAGCAACGTCCGGATCGACGGGCTGATGTACTGTATCTGCAGCTCCGGCCCGAGGATGCCGATGAGATCGGTGGAATGCTCGGTCAGCGCCCGCCAGTGCTCCTCGCGCCGTCGCAGCGCGCGCTGCGCGGCGCGGCGCTCGGAGATGTCGACCCCGGTGGCGATGACGTAGCGTACGGAGCCGTCGTCGGCGTGCAGGAAGGTCGTCGACCAGCCGAACCAGCGCACCTGCCCGGAGCGCGCGTGCCACGGCGCTTCGATGGCGCGTGGCCCGGTGCCGGCGAGCAGGGCGGCGAAGGCGCGTTCGCCGGCCTGGCGATCGCCCGGCCGCGGGCTCAGGTGCCAGAACTCGCGCCCGCGCACCTCGTCGAAGGTGTATTCCAGCGCCGCTTCGCAGGCGCGATTGAACTGGACGATGCGCCCGTGTGGATCGAGCACCGCGATCAGCGTCCCCGCCGTGTCGAGCACCGCCGACACGAAGCGTTCCTGCGCCTTGAGCGCGGCTTCGACCTCGCGCTGCGCGGCGACGCTGTCCTGCAGCCGCGCGTTGGCCTGCTGCAGCGCCGCGGTGCGGTCGCGCACCCGCTGCTCCAGCGCCTCGCTGGCGGCGCGCCGCTCGGCGTCGGCGATCGCCAGCGCACGCCGCTGGCGGGCGAACTCGACGCTCAGCACGAGCGAGATGGCCAGCGCGATGCACACCGCCACCGCCGAATAGGAGAACACCAGCGCGGTCCCGCCGGTGATCAGCACGATATTGAGCAGGATGGCGAGCGCGACGATCACGATCACGCCCGCCTGCTGCGCCGGGCCCCACGGCAGCAGCGTCGCGCTGCCCCAGGCGAAGGCGACGCAGAGGATCACCGTCGTGCCGACGTCCTGCGTCAGCCAGCCGGACAGCGCGACGACGCCGCACACCGCGGCGGCAAACCCGTAGACCAGCGCCAGCTGGGCCGCGCGGTGGCGCAGCCGCCTGAACAGCGCGATGGTGCCGAAGGCCGCCGCCAGCTGCAGCCCTTTGAGCAGGCTGACCTGCGCCCAGGTCCAGCCCCCGAGCCGGACGTCGGTGAGCGCGAAGAGCAGGTTCGACACCACCACCGCCCAGGCGCCAAGCGTGGCACGGCGGGCGAACGCGGCGGCGTCCCAGCTCGCCCCGCCATCCGGCGTCGCCTCGCCAGCCCGCATCGCGCGGCATTCTATCGGCTTGTGCGTCCGGTTCCATGTTTCATTGCGGCGCCGGCCGCTCGCCCCCGCGGGCGCGAGCGCGTCGCAAGGCCGACGGGCGTTCCACGCTGCGGCGAGCTGTGTTCTAACCGCGCGCATGTCCGACGAGCTGCTGGATCTCGATGCCACCGCCCAGGCCGACCACGTGCGGCGCGGCGACGTCAGCCCGCGCGAGCTGACCGACGCCGCCATCGCCCGCGTCGAGCGCCTCAACCCGACGCTCAACGCCGTCATCCTGCCGGCCTTCGAGGCGGCGCGGGAACGCGCCGCCGGTGCCCTGCCGGACGGCCCCTTCCGCGGCGTGCCGTTCCTGATGAAGGATCTCGGCGGCCTGGAGGCCGGCCGGCGTTACACCGGCGGCATGCGCTGCCTGAAGGACGCGCACTGGACCGAGCCGACGAACTCGTACTTCGTCGACAAGCTGCTCACCGCCGGACTGGTCATCCTCGGCCGCACCAACACGCCGGAGCTCGGCCTGTTGCCGACCACCGAGCCGGAGGCGTGGGGCGCGACGTGCAATCCGTGGAACCCGGCGCACAGCTCCGGCGGCTCCAGCGGCGGCTCGGCGGCGGCGGTCGCCGGCGGCATGGTCGCGGCGGCGCACGCCAGCGACGGCGGCGGCTCGATCCGCATCCCGGCCAGCATGTGCGGGCTGGTCGGACTCAAGCCGACGCGCGGCCGCAACTCCTTCGGTCCGTCCACCGGCGAGCGCTGGGCCGGCTTCTCGGCGGAATTCGTCGTCACCCGCACGGTGCGCGACGCCGCCGCACTGCTCGACGTCACCAACGGCCCGATGCCCGGCGATCCGTATGCCGCCGCGCCGCCGGCGCAGCCCTACGCGGCAGCGATCAGGACGGCGCCGCCGCGCCTGCGCATCGGTCTGATGCGCGAGGCGCCACGCGACCGCGGCATCGAGTTGCACCCCGACTGCCGCGCCGCCGCCGATCAGACGGCGCGCGCGCTGGAGGGCCTCGGCCACATCGTCGAGGAGGCGCATCCCGACGCCCTCGACGATCCGGCGGCGATCATGCAGTTCGTCGGCATCGTCGCCGCCAACATCGCGCGCGCGCTCGACGTCACCGCCGCGAAGCTCGGCCGCGAGCTGGTCCCCGGCGACGTCGAGGCGCTCACCGCCGCGGTGGCCGAGCGCGGCCGCATGATCAGCGTCACCGACTACCTGGCCCAGGTCGAGTACGTGCACGCCTACGGCCGCCGCCTGGCGAGCTGGTGGCAGGGCGGCTTCGACCTGCTGCTGACGCCCGGCACGGCACAGCCGCCGCCGCCGCTCGGCCACATGCGCGCGACGCCGGACAATCCGCTCGCCGGCTTCATGCGCGCGGCGCCCTACGGCGCTTTCACCTCGGCGTTCAACATGTCGGGCCAACCGGGCATCTCGATCCCTGCCGCGTGGACGGCGGACGACCTGCCGATCGGCGCGCAGCTGGTGGCGGCGAGCGGACGCGAGGACCTGCTGCTGCAGGTCGCGGCACAGCTCGAAACGGCGATGCCATGGCGCGATCGGCGGCCGGCACTCTGGCCGCGCGCATGAGCGAACGGTTCGTCGACGCCGATCCCTATCCCTGGCCGCACACCGGCGACCTGCGGCCGGCGAACACCGCGCTGCTGGTCATCGACATGCAGGCCGATTTCTGCGCACCCGGCGGCTACGTCGCGCAGATGGGCTACGACCTCGGCCTGACGCGCGCGCCGATCGCCGTCATCCAGCGCGTCCTGGCGGGGCTGCGCGCCGGCGGCTTCCACGTCTTCCACACCCGCGAGGGCCACCGCCCCGATCTCAGCGACCTCAGCGCGCAGAAGCGCTGGCGTTCGCGCCGCGCCGGTGCCGGCATCGGCGATGCCGGCCCGCTCGGCCGTTTCCTGGTACGCGGCGAGCCCGGTTGGGAGATCATCCCCGAGCTGGCGCCGCGGCCGGACGAGCCGGTGATCGACAAACCGGGCCGCGGCGCCTTCCACGCCACCGACCTGGAGCTGCTGCTGCGCGCGCGGCGCATCGACAACCTCATCCTCGCCGGCATCACCACCGACGTCTGCGTGCACAGCACGCTGCGCGAGGCCGACGACCGCGGCTTCGAGTGCCTGGTGCTGTCCGACGGCTGCGCCGCCACCGAGCCGGAGAACCATCGCGCCGCGCTGCGCACCGTCACCACCGAGGGCGGCGTGTTCGGCGCCGTCGCCACTGCCGACGCGCTGCTCGCCGCGATCGCCTGACGCGGTTTGCGCTGCGCCCCGGCGGTCGTGCTACGGCTCGTTTCAATCAACTGACCCAGCGGGGGGAGCGCGGAGCGCCATGGCGATTCACTACGAGAAGACCGGGCACATCGTGACCATCACCATCGACCGGCCGGAGGCGCGCAACTCGCTCGACCTCGAGCACTTCGGCCAGATCGCCGACGGCTGGGTGCGGTTCCGCGACGACGACGACGCCTACGTCGCCATCCTCACCGGCGTGCAGGACGTGTACTGCGTCGGCGCCGACCTGAAGAAGTTCATCACCTACGTCACCGATCACGTCGAGGATCTCGCCGCCGGCGGCTCGAAGGAGAAGGTCGCCGGCTCCGAGTACACCATGGCGCACAGCCTGGTGGCGGTGCTGCGCGACGGTGCGACGCTGCCCGACGGCTCGGAGTTCCGGCTCTACAAGCCGGTGATCGCGGCGATCAACGGTATCTGTGCCGCCGGCGGCATGGAGATGATGTGGAACACCGACCTGCGCGTGGTCGCCGATGACACCTTCTTCCAGCTCGCCGAGCCGCGCCGCGGCCTCTTCCCCGGCGGCGGCTCGACGGTGCACAGCGCGCGGCAGCTCTCCTGGTGCAACGCCATGGAGGTGCTGCTGCTCGCCGACCGCATCACGCCGCAACGCGCGCTGCAGATGGGCCTGGTCAACGCCGTCGTGCCGCGCGACCAGGTGATGGTCAGGGCGCGCGAGTGGGCCGACACCATCTGCCTCAACGGCCCGCTGGCGGTGCGCGCCTGCAAGCAGTCGGCGAAGGAGAGCACCTTCCTCGGCCTCACCCAGGCGCTGGAGAACGAGATGAGCTACTCCGCCCAGGTGTTCATGAGCGAGGACGCCAAAGAAGGCATCAAGGCGTTCAAAGAGAAACGCACCCCGACCTGGACGGGGCGCTGAGGCGCTCCCTTCCCGAGCCGCTCCCCCGCGTCGCAGAAGGTCCCCAGGGTTCCTGACCTGACACGCTTCGATCCGAGCGCTCCATACGACGTCGCCATCGACGACGTGCAGTACAGCGGCGACGCCGCGGCCCCGCTGCTGGCGCGCATCTATCGCCCGGTCGGCGCGCGCGGCCCGCTGCCGGTGCTGATCGACGTGCACTGCGGCGCCTGGTCGCTGTTCGACCGCACCGGCGACATGTACTTCGACCACGCGCTGGCCGCCTGCGGCATGCTGGTGGTCGCGCTCGACTTCCGCCAGGCGCCGATCCCCTACCCGGCCGCGGTCGCCGACGTCGTCGCCGGCATCCGCTTCGTCAAAGCCAACGCCGCGCCGCTCGACGCGCTGCCGGCGCCGCTCGGCCTGATCGGCGGCTCCAGCGGCGGGCATCTGTTGCTGCTCGCGGCGCTGCGCCCCAACGCGCCGGAGTATCGCAGCGCGCGTTTCGTCGGCGAGGGAGAGCCGGCACCGGTGCGGGTCGACTACGCGCTGCCGTTGTGGCCGGTGGCCGATCCGCTCGCCCGCTACCGCTATCTGCTCGACCGCATCGCCGCGCCGCGCGCGTCGGCGGAACGCTTCTTCCAACCCGAGCGCCTGCGCGACGCCCACCTCGCCTTCTTCGGCGACGAAGCGACGATGGCGCGCGCCAGCGTGCCGCGCCTGGTCGCTGACGGTGAGGCCGAGCACCTGCCGCCGATCTGGGTGGCGCATCCGGAGCTCGACGAGAACGTCACGCGCTCGATGAGCGAGGCGCTGGTCGACACCTACCGCCGCGCCGGCGGCCGCGCCGAGCTCGTCTACTTCGACGGCGTCGGCCACTCGTTCGCCAACTTCCCGGGCCCGGACGCCGACCGCTGCATCGCGGCGATGAAGCCGTTCATCGCCGCCCAGCTCCGAACCTGACGCAGCGACGAGTTGCGTCTCATCGCAGTCGGAATCGGCCGCGCTCCGCGCGTCCGGCCGACACGAGGTCGGCCGGCTACCTCAGCGCCACGCGACATCACGCCTGCCTCGGCCCACGGGGCCACGCGCACCGTCCAATTGCCCGGACCCCGGGTAGCCGGCCGACCTCGTGTCGGCCGGATGTCGCGCCAGCGACATCCGCGCGCAGAGTCCGCGCCGTTCAGCGCCGCTTCGACTCCGCCTGGGCCAGATCGGCGGCGGGGTCGCCGCTGAGGTCGGCGCGTAGGAAGGCTTCGTTGGCCGGCAGCGCGACGCGCAGGTCGCGCACCTCCTGAATCTGCACGCGCAGGTCGCCCCCGCTGCAGTCGAGCACGTGGCCGCCGGCATCGCGCGACGCGGCGATGAAGTGCAGGTGGTAGCCGGGCACTTCCAGCGCGCGCGTAAAGGGCGGCGCCCAGAAGCCGACCATCGTGCCGGCCACCTCGCGCAGATGGAATTCCGGCTGGTGCGCCGCCGCCGCGACCAGTGGCACGCCCTCGGCGGTGCGGCACATGGCGCGCGTGTGCACCGCGTCGAAGCGGCCATCGACCCGAATCGCGTAGAAGACATTGGGCGAGCCGCGCGCCGGGTCGATCGCCGCCAGCAGTGTTTCCAGCTGCGCGCAGTGCGCCACCGCGAAACTGTGCTCGGCCGCAAAGTGGGTGACCAGCGCGAACGGGCTGGCGTCCTGCAGCGCGGCGGCGCGCACGCTGCCGTCGCCCCGCACCTGATACGCGGTGCCATCGCAGACGATCATCTCGCCGTCGAGCCCCTCGAAGGTGCCGAGGCCGAAGTCGCCGTGCGCCAGCAACTGCCCGACCGTCACCGCGCCGCGGTAGACGCCCTGCACCAGCGCCGTCGACGTCGACACCTGGTAGAGCGTGTGGTGCTCGACCTGCAGGTGGTCGGCGAGCGCGGCGCGCACGATGTGGTGCAGCGGCTCGCCGGTCGCCCGGCTCTGCGCCTCCAATGCCTCCCACAACGCTGCCGGCAGCTTGAGATGCAACGTGCGGATGCGGTGATGCGGGGTGGTCACGCCGCCGTGATGCCGCGCGCGCGCGGTGCGGTCAATCAGAGCTCGGCGGCGAGTTCGGACAGCAGATCGATGACCATCGCCTCGTGCGCCACCGGCCGGTTGGCCGGCGACACCGCGCGCCCGAGCGCCATGCCGATGGTCGCCTCCATCACCAGCCGATAGAACGCCGCCGCCCGCTTGCTGCGGCCGATGCGCCGCGCGATCTCCGGCTGCGCCGGGTCGAACAGGGTGCTCAACTGCTGCATCGCCGGTCCCACCTCGACGCGCAGCGCCGCATCGTTGCGCGCCGCCAGCCAGATCTCGATCACCGCCTTGAACTCCGGGCGCTGCGTGTAGGCGGCGATGCGGCGCACCAGCCGCTGCAGCGGCAGGTGCGGATCGCCGGAGGGGCTCGGCGGCGGCGCCGCGGCGAGCAGATCGCGGTAGAGGGTCTCCAGCGCGACCGCGTAGAGCGCCGAGAGGCTGGCGAAGTGGTGATGGAAGGCGCCGCGGGTGACACCGGCGCGGGCGCAGACCTCGACCGCGGTGGTGCGCGCGTACCCCTTCTCGATCAGCGAGGCGATGGTGGCGGCGGTGAGGCGGGCGCGCATGCCGGCGCGGCGCTCGGCCTGCGTCGGCCGGGCCCGCCGGCCGCCTCGCGATGGCGCTTGTCTGCCGCGTCGGATCGCCATAGGATGCCGCGTAGATACATACACCGATGTATGTATCTGCACAACGGGAGGCACATGCACGAGGCGACGGCGCCGCAGGAGAAATCGGTGATCTGTGCGAGCTGCGACATCGGCTGCCAGTTGACCGCCGAGGTGCGCGACGGGCGGGTGACCAGGGTGCGCGCGTCGAACAACCCGCTCATGCGCGACAACATCTGCATGAAGGGGATCTACGCGCCGAAGAGCTTCGCCCACCCGGACCGCGTGCGCTATCCGCTGCGCCGCGTCGGCGCGCGCGGCGGCGGGCAGTGGGAGCGGGTCACCTGGGACGCGGCGCTCGACGACATCGCCGCCCGTCTGCAGCGGGTCATCGCCACGCACGGCCCGGAGGCGATGGCGGTCGCCACCAGCCAGTGGAACACCTCGACCGAGACCGGCGCCGGGCGCCGCCTGATGAACCTGCTCGGCTCGCCCAACTGGATCAGCGGCGTGGCGCTGTGCGCCGGCAATACCGCGGCGGTGAACCGCATGGTGTACGGCTGGTTCCCGCAGCCCGACTACTCGGCGACGCGCTGCATCGTCCTGTTCGGCCACAACCCGAAGCGGCACAGCTGGACGCCGATCTACAACGCCATCCGCCGCGCCCAGGAGCGCGGCGCCACGCTGATCGTCCTCGATCCGCGCCGCAGCGAGAGCGCCGAGCGCGCCGATCTCTGGCTGCCGCTGCGCGCCGGCAGCGACGCGGCGATGTGCCTCGGTTGGCTGAAGGTCATCTTCGACGAACAGCTCTACGACGCCGCGTTCGTGCGCGACTGGACGGTCGGCTTCGACGACCTGCGCCGGCGCGTCGACGAATATCCGCTCGAGCGCGTCGCCGCGCTGACCGGAGTCGCGCCGGAGCAGATCCGCGCCGCGGCGCGGCTGTACGCCACGCACGGTCCGTCGGTGATCCCGTGGACGCCGATCACCGACCAGCAGCGCAACAGCACCTCGGCGATCCGCCTGCACTGCGCGCTGCGCGCGGTGACCGGCAACCTCTACGTTCCCGGCGGCGAGCTGTTCCACGGCCTCAGCCCCGACATCGTGCCGGAAACCGACCTCGAGCTGCACGAGCAGTTGAGCGAGGCGCAGAAGGCCAAGCAGCTCGGCTGCGACAACCATCCGGCGTTCACCTACCGCGGCATGGCGGCGCTCACCGAGCCGACCCGGCGCGTCTGGGGACGCCCCTACGTCAACCTGCTGATGGGCAGCTACATGGCGAATCCGTCGGCGGTGTTCCGCGCCATGGCCGACGGCGTGCCCTATCCCGTCAAGGCGTTCTTCTCGCTCGGCAACAACACGTTGCTCGGCTTCGCCGACATGCGCACCATCTACCGCGGCATCATGAACCAGGACCTGGTGGTGGTGCACGAACACATGATGACGCCCACCGCGCAGCTCGCCGACTACGTGCTGCCCGGCGACAGCTGGTTGGAGCGCCCGCAGTTGCACGACGCGTGGGGCTGGACGGCGATCGTGCGGGTCTCCGAGCAGGCGATGCAGCCGCCCGGCGAATGCCGCGGCGTCTACGACTTCTGGCGCAGCCTGGCGGTGCGCATGGGGCTCGGCGCGCATTTTCCGTGGCCGAACTTGGAAGCGGTGTACGACCACCGCGTGCGCGCCACCGGCATGCGCTATCGCGACTTCGAAGCGACCTACGAGTGGTACGTGCCGACGATTGCCTACCGCAAGTACGAGCGCACCGGCTTCGCGACGCCGTCGGGCAAGGTCGAGCTCGCCTCCAGCGTGCTCGCCGCGCTCGGCTTCGATCCCCTGCCCTACTTCCGCGAGGACCCGCCAGCCGATCCCGACTACCCGCTGCAGCTGTTCATGGGCGTGCGCGAGGACGAGTACTTCCAGACCGGCCATCGCCACATCCCGGAGCTGCGCCAGCGGCGGCCGGAGCCGGAGCTCTTCCTGCACGCCGACGACGCGCGCGACTGCGGACTCGCCCACGGCGACTGGGCGGTGGTCGAGACGCCGACCGGCCGGGTGAAGGGCAAGGTGGCGATTCGACCGGACATGCCGCGCCGCCTGGTGCGCGTGCCGCACGGCTGGTGGAAGCCCGAGCTGCCGCAGGGCGCCGAACACCTGTCGGGCGCCTGGGAGTTCGCCGACGCGCAGATCACCCGCGACGACGAGGACTATCGCGACCGTGAGCAGGGCATCCCGCATCTCAAGGGACTGCCCTGCCGCGTCCGCCCGCTCGCGGCGGCGGAGGCACCATGAGCGCAACCGCCGACCGCGACTATCGCCGCCGCGCCCGCTTCGGCCGCTTCGCCTTTCGCCTGGTGCGCAGCGCCGGCCGCAAGCGGCAGACCTGGCTCGATCGTCTGCTCACCCGGCTGCTGCGCCGCGCCACCAACCCGAAGCCGGGCGCCGACTTCATGCGCGACGAGCTGGTCGATGCGGGCATCGGCTTCGACCCGGACGAGTTGGCTCGCTACGAACAGTCCGAGCCGCGAGGCCCTGCGCGTCCCTAGGTAGCCGGCCGACCTCGTGTCGGCCCGGCGGTACGCAGCACCGCCCAGCGCGCCACCGACACACCGCGCACCGCAGCGCGGCGGCGCCAGCCGGCCACTCAGCGGCCGAGCGCCGCGACCAGTTCCCTCGACCCCGCGCCCCAGCGGGTGACGGCGTGGACGAGCTGAGTGACCGGCACGTCGATGCGGTGCACGCGCTCGGGCGGCAGGATGTAGACCGCGCCGACGGTCGGCGTCGGAACGGCCGGCACGAAGACGGTGAGGCGGCCGTCGTCGAGCTCCTCCACGATGAACGCCGGGACCAGCGCGTCTTCGATCTCCGCCAGCGCCGGCGACATCCCGCCGCCGGCGTCCTCGCCCGCAACCTGGCGGCCGAGGTTGCGCAGCAGCGAGTAGGCCGGCAGTCGCTCCAGTACGCGGCGCTCCAACCACCGACTGGCGCGGCGCCCGCCCGCCGTGCGCACCACGAGGCCGGTGATGAAGCAGCCGGCGAGGATGATCGTCAGCGCGATGACGCGACGGCCCGGGCCGCCGTACGGCAGCGCCGTCGCGACCGGATCCACCGCGCCCTCCAGCGCGACGAGCATCTTGACGGTCAGCAGCATCGCGGCGGCAAGCGGCAGAATGACGACCAACCCGCCGATCACGGTCGTCTTGATGAAATCGAACACCTGCTTCATCGGACCTCCTCGCGGCGCACGCGCCGCTGGGCGGTGCACTAGTCCCGCGCTGGCGGCGACGCCAGCGCCGGGGCTCACGCCGGCGCGGCCGGTCTGCTGGACGCCTCGCGGCATGGTGCGGCGCGAAGACAGGCGAGTCGGCCGGTACCCGGCGCACTCGCCGGCGGCGCGTGACGAGCCGACACCGCGAGCGTCAGCTCAGCGTGTAGATTCTCCGCACGTTGCCGCCCAGATAGGCGGCGCGGGTCGGCGCCGACAGGCGCTCCACCTGGCGGCTCAGCGCATCCACCCAGGTCGAGGGGTGATCCGGGTGCGGGTAGTCCGTCGCCCACATGAAGAGATGGGCGCCGACGTGATCGAACAGCAGCGGTGCCGCGGTCTCGTCCGGATCGCCGGAGATGAAGCACTGGCGGGCGAAGAGCTCGCTGGGCTTCGCGCCGATCGGCACGGCGCGGCCGGAAATGGTGTCGAACACCGCGTCGCAGCGATCGAGGAACGGACCGAGCCAGCCCATGCCGGATTCGAGGATGCCGAGCCGCAGCGCGGGGAAGCGGTCGAGCGTCCCATAGTCGAGAAAGGTCAGGAAGGCCTGCTGGACGCCCTGGCGCAGCGTGACGTTGTAGTGGAACTCGCTCGCGCGCCCGAGCTTGTCGAAGCGCACCGGCATCGACCACAGCGGCTCGTAGGTCGGATGAATCGCGATCGGCACATCGAGCTCGACCGCGGCACGCCAGAGCGGATCGTGATCCGGATGGCCGTGGCCCTTGCGGCTGTGGGTGAACGGCGCCACCCACCCGCCGCGGCAGCCGTCGGCGACGGCGCGCTCGAGCTCCGCCGCCGAGCCGAGCGGATCGAGTAGCGTCAGGTGCGCGATCGGCACCAGGCGCCCGCGCGAGCCGCGACAGAAGTCCGCGATCCAGCGGTTGTAGGCGCGACAGTAGGCCAGCGCGAACTCCGCGTCGGTGACCTCGCACTCCCACAGCAGATGGATGGTGGGATAGAGCAGCGTCGCCTCGAGATGCTCCCGGTCGAGCAGCGCGACGCGCTCGGCCGCATCGCCGGCACCGTACGGGATGTGATCCATGTAGCGGCGCTCCGGCGACGGGCGCGCCTGCTCGTCGCCCATGGCGCCCATCAGGCCGAGCACGCCTTTGACCGTGCGCTCGCTCGGCCGGCCGTTCAGCTCGAGATACTCGAGCCCCTGCGCGTCCGTCCTGATGCGGATCGCGCGGTCCACGTAGCGCTGCTCCAGGTAGCGCTCCCAGAGCCACGCCGGTTCGAGCACGTGCCCGTCGGCATCGACCGTGCCGTCGTGCGCGAAACGCCTGATCTCGTACATCGCGGCCCTCCTGCGCGCCGACTGGCGCCGCCGCGACCCAGCCTAGAAGAAGGGGCCGGCGCGCGACAAGCGCGCGTCGGAGCCGCTGTCGCGAGGCGCGATTCTCCGTTGATGCGCAGGCGGATCCGCCTACCGACGCGTAGACAGAGGATCGCGACTTCGCTGTTGCGGCACCCCACTCGCGGCGCTATAGCGCGGCGGCGCCAGCGTTTCGCTGAGCCGCGCGGCTGGACGAACGGAGGCGGGGGAATGGCGGTGTGGGTCAGGCACGCGTGCAGCGCGGCGCTCGTCGCGGCCGTGATCGCAACGGCGGTGGCCGTGCCGGCTCAGCTGCCGTATCTGGTCAAGGACATCAACACGGCGCCGACGCCCATCGGCTCAGCGCCTGCCAACTTCTGCGCCGTCGGGTCGACCGCCTACTTCGCCGCCACCACGGCCGAGCTCGGCAGCGAGCTCTGGCGTACCGACGGCACACCCGAGGGCACCGCGCTGGTCGCCGACGTTCGGCTGGGCCTCTCCGGATCGTCGCCGGCGCAGCTGACGCGCTTCGGCTCGCGGCTGCTGTTTGCCGCCAACGACGGCGGGCACGGCATCGAGCCCTTCATCAGCGACGGCTCCGCGCAAGGTACCGTGCTGCTGGCGGACGGCAACCCGGGCAGCGCGGGCTCGAATCCCACCGCCTTCACCGTCCTCGGCGATGTCGCCATCTTCACCGCCACGTCGGCGCTGAACGGCACCGAGTTGTGGCGCACCGACGGCACGCCAGAAGGCACGGCACTGCTCGCCGATCTGCGGCCCGGCACGCAGAGCTCCGCGCCGAGCACGCTGGTCGCGTTCGGCGGCTGGGTGTATTTCAGCGCCGACAACGGCGCCATCGGTCGCGAGCTGTGGCGGACGAACGGCAGCCTCACCGAGGTCGCCGTGGACGTGCAGCCGGGCCCAGGCACCGGCGAGGTCGCCGTGCTCGGCGTGCTGGGCGATGCGATGCTGCTCTCGGCGCGCAGCCTCGCCGCCGGCGTCGAGCTGTGGCGCAGCGACGGCACGCCGGCCGGGACGTGGCAGGTCCTCGATATCTACCCAGGCAGCACGGGCTCGTCGCCGACCGGCTTCGCCAAGCTGGGGGCGACGGCCATCTTCCGCGCCTCGGATCCGACCAACGGCACCGAGTTGTGGCGCAGCGACGGGACCGCAGCGGGCACGCTGGTCATCGACTTCAACCCGGGAGCGGGCAGCATCACTCCCACGAACCTCATCAGCGCCGGCGACCGCGTGTTCTTCGTCGCCACCGTGGCGAACCAGGGGACCGAGCTGTGCAGCACCGACGGCACCGCGGCCGGAACGAAGGTGCACGACCTGCTGCCCGGTCTGGCCAGCTCACAGCCGACCCAGCTCGTCGCGCTGGGCAACCAGGTCTTGCTGCGCGCCGCCGATGGCGGGTCAAACTACGAGCTCTGGCACAGCGACGGTACCGACGCCGGGACAGGACGCGTCCTCGAGATCCGCCCCGGTTCGCAGGGATCGAATCCAACCGGGCTGATCACACTCGACGACACGGTTGTGTTCAGCGCCGATGACGGCGCCCACGGCGCGGAGCTCTGGCGGACCGACGGCAGCGCTGCCGGCACGCAACTGGTTGCCGACATCGCGGAGGGGGAATCGACCGGCAACAGCGGCTCTCCCATCAATTCCACCTATCTCACCGCGGTCGGCGACCGGCTGTTCTTCGGGGCGGCTCGCAACGGGTCGCGCTTCGAACCGTGGAAGAGCGACGGCACGGCAGCCGGCACCGTGCTCATGCAACCGGCCGATCCGAACGCGCCGTCCGCCTCGCTGCCGGGCGTGTTCACCGCGTTCGGTGGTGTGGCGTTCTTCAGCGCCGACAGCCCCACGAGCGGACGCGAACTGTGGCGCAGCGACGGCACCGCCGACGGCACCGGTCTGTTCGTCGATCTCAATCCCGGCACCGGCGGGTCCACCCCGAACGGATTCCTCAAGTTCAAGGACGACCTCTATTTCTACGCCTACGACAACGCGCGCGGCACGACGTTGTGGAAGACCGACGGCAGCGTCGCCGGGACCTTCTCGGTCAAGGACTTCCGCCCCACCTCGACCGGCGGACAGGTCGGCCCTGTCGCGGTGCTCGGCGATTGGCTGTTCCTCACCGCCGACGACGGCGCACACGGCTTCGAGCTCTGGCGCAGCGACGGGACCGACGCCGGCACCACCCTGGTCAAGGACATCTATCCCGGCACTGGGTGGGCCAACCCGTACCACTTCGCGGTGCTCGACGACGCGATCCTGTTCGGCGCCACGGATGGCAACGCCCACAGCAGTGAGCTGTGGCGCAGCGACGGCACCGAGGCTGGCACGTACATGGTCGCCGACATCAACCCCGGGTCGTCGGGCTCCAACCCGGCCTATCTCACTCGCATCGGGGCGCGCGTACTGTTTCTCGCCAGCGACGGCACGCACGGCACCGAGCTGTGGTCGACCGACGGTACGACCGACGGCACGTTCCAGATCGAGATCACGCCCGGCGCCGCCGGTTCGTTCCCCAGCAGCGGCTTCACGCGCTTTGGCGATGCGCTCTACTTCAGCGCCTCGGACGCCACACATGGCGCCGAGCTCTGGCGCAGCGACGGCACCGCTGCCGGAACCTGGATGATCAAGGATCTCCGCCCTGGCCTGTCGGGCTCGGGACCGAGCTCGCTCCGCGTCGCGGGGGCGTGGCTCTTCTTCGACGCCTTCACCGACGAAGCGGGAAGCGAACTGTGGCGCAGTGACGGAACCGAAGCCGGCACCATGCTGCTCGCCGATCTACGCCCCGGAACGCCGAGCTCGGATCCGAGCGAGCTGACCGACGTCGGCGGCACGCTCTTCTTCCTCGCCAACGACGGCGTGCACGGCATCGAACCCTGGGCAATCCTCGCTTCGTGCGGCAACGCCGGCGTCGGACCGGGGGAGGAATGCGACGACGGAAACGGCATCGATGGTGACGGCTGCGATGGCAACTGCACGGTTACGCGGTGCGGCAACGGCATCATCAGCCCCGGCGAGCAGTGCGACGACGGCAACGATGTCGACGGCGATTGCTGCTCGGCGAGCTGCGTCGCGGCACCCGCCGGTGCGTCGTGCGCGCCCGACGCCGTCGCCTGCCGCGCGGATCTGTGCGACGGCGCCGGCCGCTGCATTCATCCACTCGCGGCAGCCGGGGCCGTCTGCCGGCCGGCGCGCGGCCCCTGCGACGCCGCCGACGTGTGCGACGGCCGCTCGCTGTACTGCAGTGCGGACGGCACCCGCACCGGTGTCTGCCGCCCGGCCGCCGGGGGCTGCGATCTCGCCGAATCCTGCGACGGACAGGACGACTGTCCGCCCGATCTGCGCGCCGCGCCGGGCGTCGTCTGCCGCCCCGCCGCCGGCGCCTGCGACCTGAGCGAATCGTGCGACGGCGCAACGCCCGACTGCCCTTCGGACGCCGTCGTCGAGCACGGCGTGGTCTGCCGAGCAGCCGCGGGTGACTGCGATGTCGCGGAGACCTGCAGCGGACAGCAGGCGACGTGCCCCGCGGACGACAAACGCTCTGACGTCTGCCGCTCCGCGCGCGACGTGTGCGATGCCGCCGAGCGCTGCGACGGCGTCGCCGATGTGTGCCCCTCCGACGCGCTGCAACCGAACGGCACGAGTTGCAGTGACACGACCTTCTGCAACGGCGCCGAGACCTGCCAGGCCGGCCTCTGTCTACAGGGACTGCCGCCGTGCGCCGGGCTGTGCGACGAGGCGGGCGCCGTGTGCGGGCCGGTCTGCCCGGCAGTCCGCCGTTCGGGCTGCTTGACCGCAGAGAAGTCTGACCTCCTCGTGACCGACGAGCCCGGCGATCGGCGCGACCAATGGCAGTGGAAATGGCTGCGCGGCGCGGCGACTGCGACCGGAGCATTCGGCGATCCGCGTCAGACGACTGCCTTCGCGCTCTGTCTCTACGCCGGCGAGCCGGCGACGCTGGCGGCGGCCGCCGCCATCCCGCCAAGTGCGTCGCGCTGGACGAGCACGCGCAGCGGGTTCTCCTATTCAGACAACAGCGCCGCCGCTGCCGGCATGCGTCGCCTCAAGCTGCGCAGCAGCAGCGGAGACCGCAGCGCGATCAAGCTGCAGGGCCGCGGGTCCACCCTTCCTGACCCCAACCCCGCACTGGCGCTGCCGGTGGTGATTCAGCTGATCAATGCCGAGACCGCCGCCTGCTGGGAGAGCACCTTCGGCCCCGACGACGTGACGACGAACGACGACACGCGCTTCCGCGCCAAGCACCGTTGAGGGTCGCGCTGTCCTCGCAGTTGACTCGGTGAGTGACGAGAGGCGGGGGATGGGCGGGGGCGCCGCCGCGCAACCCCCCCCGGTTCGCACCGTCGCGATACGCGCCGGTCAATGCGGGGGTCG
>JANRJF010000033.1:0-4422 GCA_033764095.1 Deltaproteobacteria bacterium
CTGCGTGCGGCGACCAGCGGCGATCCCTACTACGGGCCGCTGGGCAAGATGCATTACGCCACCGCGCTGTACCAGGGGCAGGGCGTCGAGCGCAACGTCGAAGAGGCGATGCGCTGGTTCCGCGAGGCGGCGGCCGAGGGCGACGAATCGGCGCAGGAATTCCTGCGCACCGGGCACCACACCGCGGTGCGCGACGGCAGCGGGCACGGCGTCGGCGACGCGCCGGAGCCGCCGATGACCGCCGACGCCAGCGCCGACCTGGCCGCCGCTGACTTCCAGCTGTCCGTGGCCCGGGTCGATGAGGCCGCGCCGGCGCCGGTCCGTGCACGACGCCTGGGCGGCACCGATACCGTGGCGCCGGAACCGGCGGCAGCACCCTCTGCGCCGGCGCAGCCGGATGCGGCCCCCGCCGCCGGTCGCCGACTGGTCGAGGTGACGACGCAGCCGATTTCGCCACCCTCACCGGACAGTCTGTGGCTGCTGCCCTTGCTGGCTGCCTTCTTCGCCGGTGCGCTCGCCCGACTGCGGCAGCGTCCCGGGCCGGCACCCGCCGCGGTCCCACAGCTGCGGCCGCAGCCCCTGCGCCGCGCCGCCTGAATCCCTTGTGCATATATATATGGAGCGGACATGACCTCATCGATCGAAAGCGGGCTGTACGGCGTCAGCCAGTTTTTCCTGACGCCGGTGCTGCTCGCCATCGCCGCGCTGTTCCTGTACGCCTTCTTCGCGCTCGGCGCCTTCGTCGTGCAGGCGTTGCAGCGGCGCGGCGGTCACCCGGGTGGCTTTGAACTGCGCCAGGTGGTGCGCGCTGATCCGCGCATCGGCAGCGGCGAACTCGAGGTGATCGCGGCACAGCGGCTGGAATGCGTGCGCATCGCCACCCGGGTGGCGCCGCTGCTGGGCCTGGTCGCCACGATGATTCCGATGGGGCCGGCGCTGGCCGCGCTTGGCGACGGCGATCTGGCGTCGGTATCGAGCGGGCTGGGTATTGCGTTCTCGGCGGTCATCCTGGCGCTGATCGCCTCGGCCATCACCTACGCCGTGGCTCAGGTGCGTCGCCGCTGGTATGCCGCCGACCTTCTGCGCATCGAGCGTGAGCGCGCCGGCGACGCGGTGGCCGAGCACCGTGTGCCGATGCTGCAGGCGGAGGCGGCACGATGAGAACGCGCCTGCTCGACGATACCGAGGACGACGACCCCATCCTGTCGGTGGTCAATCTGATCGACGTGTTCCTGGTCATCATCGCGGCGCTGCTGATCGCCGTGGCGCGTCATCCGCTGAATCCGTTCGCCGCTGGCGACCTGACCGTCATCCGCAACGCCGGCCAGCCGGACATGGAAATCGTCGTCAGGAAGGGCGACCAGCTGAGCCGCTTCCGCGGCGAAGGCGAGGCGGGCGCCGGCCGCGGCGTAAAGGCCGGCACCGCCTACCGGATGGAAGACGGCTCGCTCGTCTACGTCCCGGAGTAGTCCCCACACATCTCCCGCCCGCGTCGGACCGTTCCGACAGCGCATGGGCATGCGCCTACAGGGCGCTGCCCGATCACCTATACGCTTCCAGGCGCCGCTCGCCCATGATTCAGTCATACCGCGGCGGCGCCAATGCTTCCGCTCCGGTACCGACTGTCCTCACCCAAGGAGAACGTCATGCTGAAGTGGGCACTCATTTTCGCGATCGTATCCATCGTCGCCGGCCTGTTCGGTTTCACCGGCATCGCCGCCGGCGCGGCTGGCATCGCGAAGATCCTGTTCTTCGTGTTCGTCGCGGTATTCATCGTGCTGCTGGTGCTCGGTCTGCTCGGCCTGAAGGCCATCGACTGAGCGCGGCGCACCGAACCGGAAAGGAGATCTTCATGAACCTCGCAAGCCTTCCGTCGTCCGGCCGGCCGGATACGGCCGGTCCGCTCGAACTGGACCACGCGGCACTGCAGCGTGTGCACCAGCACCTCGATGATGGCGCGGTCACACCCGCCATCGGTCCCTGGGCGGCCGACATCGTGCGCCTGCTCAACGGCGCACTGGCCACCGAGCTGGTCTGTGTACTGCGCTACAAGCGCCACCACTTCACCGCGACCGGTCTCAACGCGCCGGCGGTGGCCGCTGAATTCATGGTGCACGCCAACGAGGAGGCGGCGCACGCCGACCGTCTGGCCGCGCGCATCGTGCAGCTCGGTGGCGAGCCCGATTTCAGCCCCGAGGGGCTGCTCGACCGCAGCCACGCAGGCTACGACGCGGCGCTCGATCTGAAGTCCATGCTGCGCGCCAATCTGCTGGCCGAGCGGGTGGCGGTAGAGGCCTACCGCCAGATGATCGCGCTCGTGGCCGACAAGGACCCGACAACCCGGCGTCTGCTCGAAGACATCCTGCTCGACGAGGAAGAGCACGCCGATGAACTGGCCGGTCTGCTCGAACAGTGACCGACCCAACCCGTCCGCGGGCACGCAGGTTGTGTCTGCCGGAACTTCCATCCATCCATGAAAGGAATCGCCATGAATACCGATCGTATCGAAGGCAACTGGAAGCAGATCAAGGGCAAGGTGCAGGAGCAGTGGGGCAAGCTCACCGACGACGACTTTGATGTCATCGCCGGCCGCCGCGAACAGCTCGCCGGCAAGATCCAGGAGCGCTACGGCGTCGCCAAGGACGAAGCCGAACGGCAGGTGCGCGAGTGGGAAAAGCGCCTCTGACCGGTATGGCCGGCGTCGCACGGCGGCCACAGTGTTTGATCCAGGTCGTTGCAGGCGCGTCCGGCCGGGCTACACTGGGCGACCTTCCGGGTACCCGTATCGGCGCCCGGCGCCCGAGCCCCGTTTTCCGACAAGCACAACAAGAACAGACCCGATACCCCGCGCCATGCCTTGCGTGCGCGGGGTTTTCCTTCCCGAATGCGCCTCCACCGTCTTTTCTGGCTGGTCAGCCTCCTGCTCGCCGGTGCCGTCCTCGGCCTGTCGCTGCGCATCGTCGTGGTCGAGTGGTCGCGTGCCGCGCAGGCGCGCAGCGGCCTGGAGGCGATGGAACACCTCGGGCATCTGCTGCGCGCGGCCGAGATGGCGTCGCGCGAGCGCGGTCCGGCCAACGGCGTGCTGGGCGACGATCTGCCGGGTGACCCGGCGAAGCACGAGCGTCTGGCCCAGGCGCGGGCGCGTACCGACGACGCCTTCGCCGTGCTGGAGCGCACCGTGGGTACGCCTTCGGCGCCGCGCAACGAGGTGCGCGCACTGATTGCGCGCGCCGCGCTGCAGCTCGCCCACGCGCGCGAAGCGATAGACCGCACCGCCGCGCTGCCGCGAGCGCGTCGCAGCCCGGCCGACATCAGCGAGGCGATCGGCAAGATGTTCGCCGTGATCGACGATCTGTCGCCGGCCCTGATACGGCTGACCAACGAGGCGGTCGCCGCCTACCCGCGCGCCGCCGATGCGCTGATCGGCGCCCGTATCGCTGCCGACTTGCGCGAGTACGCCGGCCAGCTCGGCTCGCAGTTCACGGTCGTGCTGACGTCGCGCCAGCCGCTGCGCGACGCCGAACATGTCGAGATCGAACGGCTGCGTGGCCGGGTCGAGCAACTGCGCAAGCTGCTGGTACAGCGCACCGAAGCGGCACCCGACCGCGTGCCGGTACAGACCGCCACCGCGACGATGCAGCTGCGCTACTTCGAATCTGCCATCCCCTTCGTCGAGGCGCTGACCGCTCACGGTCTGGACGACGCGCAGTACGGCATGGACGCCGCCGGCTTCGCAGCGCGCTACGTGCCGGACATGGATTCCATCGTCGCGCTGCGCGACGTGCTGATGGACGAAGCACTCGACCAGGCGCGCAGCGGTCACGCCGAGGCGCGCACTGCGCTGGTCTGGATCGGCGCCGGCGGTCTGCTCACGCTGGGCCTGCTCGGCCTCACGCTGTGGGTGGTGCATCACCGGGTGGTGCGCCCGCTCGAAGAAACCGCCGATCTGCTCGTGGCGATCGCTCAGGGCAATCTGCAGCGCACGGTGCCCAGTCCGCGCTATCGCGACGAAGTGGCCGACGTGCTGCAGGCGATCAGCGTGCTGCGCGCCAACAGCATCGCGCGCGTCGCGCTGGAGGACGAACGCCAGCGTCTGGTCGAGCAGCTGCGCGATCAGTCCAACACCGACTTCCTGACCGGGCTGCCGAACCGGCGTGGCTTCTTCACGCTGGCCGAGCGCCACATTCCGAACCAGCAGCGCCATGGCTACCCGGTGGCGGTGGCGCTGTTCGACATCGACCACTTCAAGCAGGTGAACGACGGCTACGGCCATGTCGTGGGCGACGCGGTACTGGTCGAGGTGGCGCGGCTGTGCGGCGAACAGAGCCGGCGCGGCGACGTGGCGGCGCGCTACGGTGGCGAGGAATTCGTCGTGCTGATGCCGCACACCGACGTCGCCAGCGCCATCCAGCACGCCGAGCG